>CAIYSA010000136.1 GCA_903928655.1 uncultured Bacteroidota bacterium | reverse complement strand
TGAAGTTGGTGTATTAATTGGCGGTTCTTATTATATTGGTGATTTAAATCCTTCAAAACATTTTAATTCTACACAGCCTGGATTTGGTGTATTTTATAGGTTTACTCCAAATTACCGATATGCATTTAGGGGCGGTTTTAATATAGGTAAAATTATTGGAGATGATTCTCAAAGTGAAAATGCCGACCAACTTCAACGTAATCTAAATTTCAAATCACAAATATTAGAATTTAATGTTATGGCTGAATTTAATTTTTTAGAATATAGAATTAGTAATGATAAATATAAATTTACATCCTTTTTATTTTTAGGCTTAGATGTTTTTTCTTTTAATCCAAGAGGAGCATTCGACAATAAGTGGTATGATTTGCAGCCACTAAGAACTGAAGGGCAAGCGAAAAAATATAAACTTGTGCAAGTTGGCATTCCTTTTGGAATTGGTTTTAAGGCAAACGTTTCTAAAAAAGTAGGAATAGGATTTGAGTGGGGGCCGAGAAAAATATTTACAGATTACTTGGATGATGTAAGTGGGACTTATCCAAATACTGACGCAAATCCATTTTCAACTCCATTAGCTTCAATAATGTCTGACCGTTCAAAAAAAGCAGGAAGCAACATTAATGAACAGCGTGGAAATCCAAATACTAAAGATTGGTATTTCTTTTTTGGGGTTACATTAAATTTTAAAATAACTCCAAAACCTGCTCCTTGCCACGCTTTCGGTCTTTAGTGTCTTATTTCTTTTTTGAAAAACCATTAAAGCTATACGTTAAACCAAAACTCAATCTGCCAGCACTCTTAAGCAGGCCCACATCCACATTTTCATATGTTGTAAATTGCCAAGCTGTGTTTAAAGAAAAGTTCTTATAATACAAGTCTAATCCTGGGCCAAGTAAAAAAGAATTAACCTCAGTTCCCATTACAGATTTATTTGAAACGAACAACCCTTTTGAATATTCATAATTACATTGAACAGAAGGATATAAAACAATCTTCTTAATTGAAATATTATAAAAAAATGAAATAAAGTTTGTTGTGCTTGTCGCTAATTGTTCTTTGTAATTATTAGTACCATTCTGTTTAAAACTACAATTAAGATTAACGCCTACTTTTTTTCTCATTAATAAATAATTTAAATTAAGTAACATGTCGTAACTACCAGTTCCAGCTTGCATTTCAAAAGGTAAACGATTACTGTACGTATCATGAGCAAAGTGATTTCCTGTTGGTAATTTTATTCCTAATCCAAACACTAATTTATGTTTTGTTTTTGCATCAACATTTGGTTTAATAATATGATACCCCATCAAAATAGAAACGTCTCCCAATCCAGTATTAGAAACAAAAACATCATTATTTTTAGATTTATTATTTAACACAGGTAAAAATATATTTGCCTCAACTCTTTTAAATATAAAATATTTAAGCCGTAGCTCAAAAATTTTATACGATTCAAAATCCTTACTAGAATAATTATTAACCATATTATTAGAATCAGCAGGCAATTCGTGTGCTGTTTTATATGCCGAAATAGGAAAAAAATTGCTGTGAGTTTGATAATTTTTATATCCATTAAAAATTCTATAGCGATGCAAAAAAGAAATAGCGTTTTTACTATTGTAAGGAGTTATTCCCATATAGCTTCCACAAATATCACACGAAAAAGAGGAAAATGTAAGCAATACGAGGAAAACAATCCCAAGTTTTTTTATTTGATTCATAAAGAAGAATTTAAAAGAAGCTGTTTAGATTTAAACAGCCTCTTCGTTTTTATTAATTATGAATGTGTTCAACAGTAAACATATCTGCGTAATTATCTGCTACTTTTTTAGCATTATTCCCTGGCATTGTTATCGTGTTTATAATAGAAAAATCAATAACATTTGGCGAAGCAAACCATTGGGCCAAATTACTTGACAAATGGATAATAGGAGTAATTGAATTTGAAACCTTTGCTGTATCCAATCCAAATGATGGGGTAGCAAGTTTTAAAACATTGTTTACTCCAGTAAAACCGCCTATATGAAACTCTAGCTTATTAGCAGATGCTGTAGACTGAGGAGAGGTTCCTTCAATTTTTGCCATGATATAACCAGAACTCCATGTCCAAAACATGCCAAGCGCAGGATCTAGAGCGCCAGTTTGAGCCCCAGATACATTCCTAGTACTATCAACACCAATCATAAATTGAATTGCTTTATAATTACCATAAGGAACGCCTGATAATTTTACTAAACTTAATAATGAATCAGATAAATCAATTAAATGATAGCTATTATTTACAACATATACACTATTGTCAGTTTTAGTTAATTTAATATTACTGATGTAATATTTAGCCATTGTAACATTGTAGGTGTTTCCTACTTGATTGGTATATGTTTTTGTAGAAAAAACTAAAGGATCTATTCCAACCATTCCTTCAAAAAATAAATTTAAACTACCTGATACTGGTAAAACTGGGGTTGGTTCTGGTTCTGGAGCTGTTGTTTTATCTTTTTTGCAATTAGACAGAGTTAATATTAATATAATTGCTGCGAAAAATTTTATACTTGTTTTCATTTTTTAAATCGTTATTTGAGAATTTATAGTTAAACCAATTTATTGGCTTTTTTAATTGTTTGCTTGACTGTAAAAGAAAAATTTCGACCCTTGATGGTTCCAAATTTTCCAGATGTTTAATTTTTTTATGGGCCGATATTCATATAAGATAATAAATATTAGCATATCAAAAAAAACTTCTATTTCATCATTGTTTTAATTTTATTAATTTACAATTTACATCATCAGGTAACTGAATCAGTTCCTTAATAATGCATTATGAATTTATGAAAACAGACTCCACTTTGGTGGCATAAATATTTTTTTTGATAAGCTTTTTGTTTTACCATTAGAATAGTAAAAAACTGCTTTTTCAGTTTCTGAATCCGTGGAAAAATTAAATTTTAAATACCCTGAAAGCAATTCTGTTTTTTCTATTTTATCTTTTAAACTTGATGGTAAATTATTTTGACGGCCGTCTTCTTTTTTTATCTCTTTATCCAAATAACATTTTGCTTGACAACAACTTTTTGGCTTTTCTTTGTTTACACAAACAGTTTCTGCTAGGGTTTTTTGGTTACTCTTAAAGCTAATATAAATAACAGTTTTTGCAACTAATTGCCAACTAAAGCTTATCAATAAAATAAATGAAAAAAGTATGTTGATTGTGTTTTTCACTAAACGGTTAAATTAACTTATACAAAAGTAAGCAAAAAGGACTAATCTTCCCAATAATCAATAATTAAGCCATCACTTGGACTAATACCAATTGTTCTTTTTTCTTTAATTCCGAAGTTTAAAATGATGGCATCATTAATATAATTATCACCGTCTTTACTTAAATCAATAGAAAGAATTGTTTCGCCTATTACGTCTGTCCACATTTTTGTAGTAGATGCGTCAATTGGAATAATTTTTATTTTATCTCCAAACTCTGCTTTTAATAGTGCTTTTTCTTCTGCTAAATTAAAATCATTTAAAATATTAATGCCATCACTATCTTCATTACACGTAATAACTAAACTAGTGTCGTCAGTAAAAAATAATTCTACATTATCAATTAAATCAACATGAGCTTCTGGATTAAATCTATTCACCCAAAAATATATGACCACTTTTTGTAAAACTTTACCTTCGGCTGATGTGATATTTTTTAATTGTTCGTCTGTGAAATTTTGCATTGTTGAGTTTTGAAAGTTATTGAGTTATGAAAGTTGATTAATTATTTATAGCGACAACCAAGCTTTTGCTGCGCTTCCCATAATTGTTTGTTTATCGTTTTCTGATAATGGAGCCGAGCGCACTAAATCACCGGGCACTGCTTCTCCTAATGGAAATGGGTAATCAGAGCCTTGTACTACTTTATCTGCGCCAACCAAGTCAATAATATATTGCAACATTTTATGATCACATACATGAGAATCAACCCAAAACTTTCCTAAATATTTTTTTGGATTAAATTCATTATCAATCGCCACTAAATCTGGACGACAATCCCAACCATGTTCAATACGACTAATTGTTGGCAAAAACGAACCACCACCATGAGCAAAACATACTTTTAGTTTTGGAAATTTTTCAAAAATACCACCGAAAATCATACTACAAATTGCTCTGCTAATTTCAGCAGGCATTCCAACTAACCAAGGCAACCAATATTTTGTCATGTGCTCTTGCCCCATCATTTGCCAGGGATGAACTAATATGGCGGCATCTAATCTTTCGCATGCTGCCCAAAAATCGTAAAATTGTGGTTCTCCTAAATTAATGTTATTGACGTTACTTCCAATTTGAACACCTTTAAAACCGATACTCATGCAGCGTTCTAATTCTTGCACTGCTAGCTGAGTATCTTGCATTGGAACAGTTGCTAATCCAATAAATTTATCTGGATATGCATTAACCGTATTAGCAATATCATCATTTAAAAATTGTGAAATTTCCAAACAATCATTTGGTTTTGCATCATAACTAAACATGACAGGTATAGTACAAATCACTTGCACGTCTGCTTGGTGCTCTGCCATTTCTTTAATTCGCACTTCCGGATCCCAACAATTTTCAACAATCTCTCTAAAACGTTTATCGCCTTGCATCATCCAGGCGCGGCCAGGAATATGATGATCTAATTGTATAAATGTTCCGTAACCAAACTTTTTCGCAAAATCAGGAATATGTTTTGGAAAAATATGCGTGTGTGTATCTATTGTAAACATCCTATTTCTTTTAAAATAACTTTTTCAATATGTCTTCATCAACCAAATTAGCCAATGTTACTTTTAAATTTGGCGTGCGTTCCATTTCGCGTTTAATTGCAAAATTAGCTTCTATATTTCTTGCCCATGCTCTACGAGCAATTCCATTATTTACATCCCAAAACAACATTGATTTTAATCGTCTGTCTGCATCTGCACTTCCATCAAGCACTAAACCAAAACCTCCGTTTATCACTTCGCCCCAACCAACACCGCCGCCGTTGTGTAAGCTAATCCAAGTTGCACCTCTAAAACTATCGCCAACAAAATTTTGAACTGCCATGTCGGCCGTAAATTTTGATCCATCATAAATATTTGATGTTTCTCTGTATGGAGAATCTGTTCCGCTTACATCATGATGATCTCTTCCTAAAACTACAGGCGCAGAAATTTCTTTATTTGCGATTGCTTTATTAATTGCTTCTGCAATTTTTACACGACCTTCGCTATCAGCATATAAAATGCGCGCTTGCGAACCAACTACTAAATTATTTTTCATCGCATCGCGAATCCAAATAATATTATCATTTAATTGTTGTTTAATTTCATCAGGTGCTGTTTTATAAATTTCTTCTAAAACACTTAAAGCAATTTCATCTGTTTTACGTAAATCGTTTTCATTGGCACTTGTACAAACCCAACGGAATGGTCCAAAACCATAATCAAAACACATTGGTCCTAATATATCCTGAACATAACTGTTGTATTTAAAAGTAGCGCCCACATGGCCTCCATACAATGCTTTTTCATTTTTATAAACATCACCACCTGCACGACCAACTTCTAATAAAAATGCATTTCCATAATCAAAGAAATACATTCCATTTGCATGAAGTGTGTTAACAGCATTGATGTGCTTAACTAACGTTTCCTGAACATGCACTTTAAACTTATCAGGATTAGCGGCCATCATTTCATTACTTTCTTCTAATGATAACCCAACAGGATAATAACCACCTGCCCAAGGATTATGTAAAGAAGATTGATCTGAACCAATATCAACTTTCATCTTTTCTTTTACTAATCGTTCCCACAAATCAACCACATTACCTTGGTATGCAATTGAAACTGCTTCTTTATTTGCTTGTGCAATTTTAATCCGTGGAATTAATAAATCTAAATTTTCAAATACTTCATCAACCCAACCTTGGGCGTGACGGGTTTTTACAGCCTTTGGATTAATTTCGGCAGTTACAGAAACTAAGCCTGCAATTTTTGCCGCTTTTGGTTGTGCGCCACTCATGCCACCTAAACCACATGTTACAAAGAGAAGACCAGAACCAGCCCCCTCTAACTCCCCCGAAGGGGGAGAACTATCAAATTTGTTTTTAAAATCTTGTGAGTGTTCTAACTCCTTCCCCTTTGGGGAAGGTTGGGATGGGGCTTGTACTCTTCTCGCCGCATTCATAACTGTAATACAAGTGCCATGTACAATTCCTTGCGGACCAATGTACATAAAACTACCAGCGGTCATTTGTCCGTATTGCGTTACACCAAGTGCATTAAATTTTTCCCAATCATCTGGTTTACTATAATTCGGAATCATCATTCCGTTTGTTACAACAACACGTGGCGCATCTTTATGAGATGGAAATAAACCCATTGCATGACCACTGTATAAAACCAAGGTTTGCTCATCAGTCATGATTGCTAAATACTGCATCGTTAATAAATACTGGGCCCAGTTTTGAAACACAGAACCATTACCACCATAGGTTATTAATTCATGTGGATGTTGAGCTACAGCATAATCTAAATTATTACTCAACATATGCATAATTGCAGCAGCTTGAATAGACTGATGCGGATAATCTAAAATCGGTCGTGCGTAAATTTTATAATCAGGGCGAAAACGGTACATATAGATTCTACCATAGGTCTCTAACTCGTTTAAAAATTCTGTTGCTAATGCAGAATGAAGTTTTGGCTCAAAATAACGCAACGCATTTTGGATTGCTAACTTTTTTTCCCCTGCATTTAAAATTGCTTTGCGTTTAGGGGCATGATTTATTTTTTCCTCATAAATCTTTACTTCAGGTAAAATTGAAGGAATGCCTTGCAGTATATGGTTTTGAAATTGTTGTAATTCCATGGTGAAATTGATTAATTTTATAGAAGTTGAATTTACGAGATTTTTTAGATATTATATAAACTTTAAAGTCATAAACTTGTTTAATAAATGATGAAAAAAATTACCCTATTTTGGTTTAGAAGAGATTTACGCTTAAATGATAATGCGGGCTTATATCGCGCCTTAAAAAAAGGATGTCCCGTATTACCAATTTTTATATTTGACCAAAGTATTCTAAATAAATTAGAAGACAAAGCAGATAAGCGCGTAGAGTTTATTCATAATGCTATTCAACAACTTAACGATGATTTAAAAGAATTTAAATCATCCATTCAAGTTTTTAATTCAACACCAGAAAATGTCTTTAAAGAATTAGTTAAAATTTACGCCATTGATAGCGTTTATGCTAATCATGATTACGAACCTTACGCTAATGAACGTGATGCCAACATAAAAACATTTTTAGAAACAAATCATATTGAATTTAAAACATACAAAGACCAATGCATCTTTGAAAAAACCGAAGTAACAAAAGATGATGGAAAACCATATACTATATTTACGCCATACAGCCGAAAATGGAAAGCGAAACTAACAGATTATGACGTAAAGCCATATCCAAATAAAAAATATTTTTCTAACTTTCATAAAACTAAATCATTTATAATTCCTTCATTAAAAGAAATGGGATTTGAAAAAACAGATTTAGAAACGCCTTCAAAAACAATTTCAAAATCCATCGTTACAAATTATAGAGAACAACGTAATTTCCCTGCAATGAATGGTACTAGTCACTTAAGTGTGCATTTACGATTTGGAACAGTAAGTGTTAGGGCTTTAGTAAAACAAGCATTAGCCTTAAATGAAACATGGCTTAACGAATTAATTTGGCGTGATTTTTACATGATGATTTTATTTAACTTTCCGCATGCCGCTAAAAATTCATTTAAGCCACAATACGATAAACTAATTTGGAGAAACAATGAATATGAGTTTAAATTATGGTGCGAAGGAAAAACAGGTTTCCCTATTGTAGATGCTGGTATGCGAGAACTAAACAAAACTGGTTTTATGCACAACCGTGTGCGAATGATTGTTGCAAGTTTTTTGGTTAAAGATTTATTAATTGATTGGCGTTGGGGAGAAGCTTATTTCGCACAAAAACTCATCGATTTTGATTTAAGTGCAAACAATGGTGGTTGGCAATGGGCGGCTGGTAGTGGTTGCGACGCAGCTCCTTACTTTCGAATTTTTAATCCAAGCGAACAAATAAAAAAGTTTGATTCTAAATACGAATACATTAAAAAATGGGTTCCAGAGTTTGGCACGTCAAACTATCCATTACCAATGGTAGATCATGCAAAAGCTAGACTAAGAACTTTAGCAGCCTACAAAACAGCTTTAACAGAAAATAATCAGGTGAGTTTGTTTTAAAACTAAACCACCATGTTCACTATTTTTTTGTGAACTACTATAACCTTCTTAGGTTTTTGGCCTGCTAATAATTTAATGGTTTGCTCATTTTTCATTACCTCAAACTCTACTTCTTCTATCGTTAATGTTGCTGGCAACTCTAATGTAAACTTTAATTTTCCGTTTACAGAAACAGGATAATTAATACTATCATCAACTAAAAATGCTTCGTTAACTAAAGGAAATGGTGCAAATGCAATACTTTCGGTATGACCTAATTGTTTCCAAAGTTCTTCCGTAATATGTGGCGCATAAGGCGACAAACAAATTAATAGAGGTTCAAGAATTTCTTTTTTATTACATTTTAAATCCGTTAACTCATTGACACAAATCATAAAATTACTAACTGAAGTATTAAATGAAAAGCGTTCAATATCTTCTGTAATTTTTTTAATGGTT
>CAIYSA010000135.1 GCA_903928655.1 uncultured Bacteroidota bacterium | reverse complement strand
ATGGAAATATAACATAACTGAAAAGAGGAACAATTAAGCACAGTATAAAAAGTATCAAAATAAAATAACCCATAGGTTTTAACTGATCGAATAGTCTTTAACGATATTATATAGTGTATCTCTTTCTACAGGTGTTCGTTTTACTTGAGTAATTAAATCAACTAATTGCTGGGTAGTTAATTTTGGCGTTTGCTCTTCGGCACCTGCCATGCTGTAAATTTTTGTGGTATCGTCAATGGTTCCATCGATATCATCCACACCAAAATTTAATGATAACTGAGCTGTGTTTCTGCCAATCATTGCCCAATAGGCTTTGATATGATCAAAATTATCTAAATAAATTCTACTAATGGCGTAATTTCTTAAGTCTTCAATAATGCTCACTTCGGGCACATCAGACATATCATTATTTCCATTTCTGAATTTTAAAGGAATAAATGCATTAAAGCCTTTTGTTTTATCTTGTAATTGGCGCAAGCGTTCTAAATGGTCTACTCTGTTTTCAAAGCTTTCAATATGCCCATATAACATAGTGGCATTAGATTGCATTCCTAAATTATGCCATATTTCGTGTATGCTAATCCATTCTTCGGCACTACATTTTCCACCAGCAATTTTATCTCTAATTTCTTTATCAAAAATTTCGGCACCACCACCAGGCATTGAATCTAAACCCGATTCTTTAAGAATTTTCATTCCTTCTTCATAATTCACTTTTGCTTTTTTAAATATGTAGTGACATTCAACGGGTGTTAAAGCTTTTACGTGTAAATTTGGACGGTGTGCTTTAATTGTTTTAAATAAAGTCGTGTAAAAATTCAAATCTTGTTTTGGAATAACGCCACCTGTAATATGAACTTCTGTTACTTCTTGTTCATCATATTTTTTTATAATGTCCATCATTTGCTCGATAGACAATTCCCAACCTTCTTCACGTTGTTTAATAAGGCGCGAATAGGCACAAAATGAACAGGTGTAGACGCAAATATTGGTAGGCTCTACATGAAAGTTACGATTGAAGTAAACGTAATTTTCATTTTTCTTTTCGCGAACATAATTTGCTAAGGTTGCAAGATAGGATAGGTTAGCATATTGAAATAAATAAACGCCATCTTCAAAAGAAATTCGTTCGTTTGCTAAAATTTTATTAGCAATCGTTTTTAGTTCTGAAGACTGGGATGAAGCATTTATTAATGCATTTAATTGCGGTTCTGAAATCATAGTATAAAAGTATAAAAAAAGCCTCACAATATGCAAGCCTTTCTATCTATGTTAACAAAAACAAACAGTTAGTGTTTGATGATTTTATAAGCTCCTTTAAATTCTTTTTGATTGATATACAAAATATAAGTTCCTAAATCAAGCTTAGAAATGTTAAGCTCTTTAGTTAACTGATTTGATTGTAAAGAACTGTCTTCCGTTTGTTTATAAACTAATTTCCCCATCATGTCATAAATTTCAAATTGGACTGGAACACCAGCGGTTGATCTATAACTAATGTTTATAACGTTTTGAGCAGGGTTTGGATAAACATTAAAACTTTTTAAATTAGTTTGTTCTAATAAAGAAGTTGGTGCGCACACTAACGTTCCTGTTATTTTTCGTCCCGATCGATTGCTTGATGTTGAATTGATGGAGTCCATAAAACGTTGCCCTTCGCTGCAATCATTTTTTAATTGGTTGGCTAAAAATGGTTCTAAATAAGTCATGTATCGCTGAAAATAAATGGTATTACAGGAAGGCGTGCTACAAGCAGGCTGACCAAATGCACAAAGTACATCAGTTCCATTTCCAACATCACAATGTGTTAAATCTTTTATGATTACATGAAATTTTTTGCTCGAAGCTAAGCCTGAGTAATGACTATTTTGAACGGTTGAATCAGCAACATTATCTTTTTGTCCAGAAATTACTAAGGTTGGAATTATAACTAAAGAAGCCTGAGCAATAGAATTTGGAACATTATTAGTTGTTGCGGCTGCAAAATTAAATAAACAGGTTAATGTTGTATTAGTCGCAGCTCCTAAATAGGAGGCGCCACCACCCATACTATGTCCGCCTATTGCAGATTTCTGAATAACATTTCCATTAAAGGTTGTTAGTATAGTAGGTGTACTAACCGTATTAAGGGCCATTCCTTGGGCTGCTAAAAACGCTAAATCTTTTCCAAAATCTAAATGAACGGGTGGAGGAGCAATGGTTCCACCTTCGGTGCGAGGTAATAAAACAATATACCCTAAAGAGGCAATTCGATTATAAATATTATCATAACTGCTAAAGCCCATGGCAAAACCGTGTCCAAAAACAACAACGGGATATTGTGCACCTGGAGCCACAGGAGTATTAGTGCCTGCAATTGTTGCAGGATAATAAACTTCAGCACCAATTGTTCTTCCCGATCCTGGCATCGTTATTCCGCCTGAAATGCTGTAGCCTCCGGTTCGCGAAGCATCTTTGAAATTAATGCTCATGTGTCCAACTGGAAATATTTGTGAATGAGCCTTTACTGCTAAACATATGGAAATAAATAAAATTATTTTTTTCATATTATGGATATGTAATTTTTTTATTTCAAAAATACCAAATTTCTCTAATTTTTTTTTAAAAAATTAACATAAATCTAAACGAAATGACTTTTTTAGTCTAAAATGTCAAGACTTCCTAAACCTTCACGAATAACAATAATCTCATCATCTGAACAGTCTAAAACAGTTGAAGCATACAAATTTCCAAAACCACCATCAATCACAATATCAACTAATTTTTGATATTGATTATGAATAATTTCAGGGTCGGTATAATAATCCAAAATATCATCTTCCATATTATGTAAACTGGTTGTAATAATCGGATTTCCTAAAGCTTTAATAATAGTGTTACAAATTATATTATCAGGAACTCTGATTCCAACTGTTTTTTTATTTTGTTTTAATAATTTTGGAACATTTCCATTCGCTTCTAAAATAAATGTATAAGGCCCAGGCAAGGCTTTTTTCATTACTCTAAATACTGAATTTGAGATTGGCTTAGTGAAATTAGAAAGGTGGCTCAAATCAATGCAAACAAATGAGAAATTAGCCTTTTCTGGTTTAATGTTTTTGAGTTTACATAATTTTTCAATAGCTTTTGGACGTGTAATGTCACAACCAATGCTGTAAACTGTATCAGTAGGATAAATAATTAGACCATCATTTTTTAAACAATCAACAATAAGCTGAATATCTTTTGGATGTGGATTGTCATAATTTAAGCGGAGGAGCATTTTTTAGTTTTAACTGCTAATTTACTAAAAGTGTTGATATTAGATGATTTCATCAGTAACTATTTATGAAATTACTTTTTAGAATCTTAGTAGGTATTAATTTTTTTATAACAACTTTCAAAATATTAATTACTTATTGAAGTTTGCAGTAATTTTTTTTCTAGAATCTTTTGATAAGCACCTTCCCATAAATTTATGCGCTTTTGCAATGATTCAATCGTTGCAAGTTCGGCTTCTTTCCAAAATTCATCATCAGTGTCACAAAGATTTGAAGTCATTTGTAGTGCAAGGTGGCTATGATGATCTCCATCAACTTCAATATGCCTTTCAAGATAATACTTGAATACGGAAATACTGTTAGGAAATGTTTTGTTTATATCGTTTACTATTGAAAGAAACATACCCGGAATTAAATCTTCCCTTCCAAAAGTGAAAATTGCAGATTGTAAATAATCTTTATTGCTGCTAATAATATTAAAAGTAAAATCAACAAATTCTCTTGCTTCTAATGGTGCGTCAGAATTAGAAAATGCTAAATTAAAATCATTTGTTTTTTTTAATACCGTTATAAAACTTTCTATTTGAGAGGTATCTGCTCCGCATTGTTTCATTGCGTCAATATATAATTCAAAATGACTTTTTCTAACACCTAAATTGTCAACATCAGATTCTTCTCCAACAACAATTTCGTTAATAAGATGTCTTGTATCAGCCGAACCTTTTGGGAACCAAGGAACAGTTGTACATGTCAAGTTGTTTTGTAATGCTTTTAATAAGGACATAAAGTCCCATACAGCAAAAATATGATATTGCATAAAAACTTTAAGATCATCAATATCATTTATAGCGGAATAAACTTTGTGATTAATAATTTGCTGCCTTAAAGGTTCAGTTGCCTTTTTAATTTTCTCTATATGTTCGTTCATTTTTTTTAATTCTTTTACTAAATATTATTTAGGATTTTTTTATCTTAATATTTTCAAACTATTTGAAACATACTTTTAACAATTTTAAAAGATAAATGTTTATCAAAGTAGTTTTTTTATACCCTGAAATGAAGATGTTTTTTGATTTACATTATTTTAAAATCTCCTTCTTCATACAAGTCGCTTTCTTCTAGTAAACTAGCGTCGATCATTTCTGCTTTGTATTGAGAACGCAAGCCTTTAATCCATCTTTTTCCACGTTCAGATAATTCAAAATCATCAGACATTAAGCGACCTCTTAATACTAAAATTCCTAAATCAGCTCCCTCGTATAAATAACCGTCCTTTTGTGTAATTTGCAAAAAGAAAGCTTCGTTATCATCAATAACAGATTGCCTGTGAGCATCCATTTTTTTGAATTGAATGTTGCCATTTATTTTCATTTCCCAAATACCAGATTCAGGTGCTTTAGTTACTAATTCTAACGATTTACTAGTATGCTTTATTACTAATTGGCTCCAACTATCCATGTTTTCAGCCTGTGCCCAACGGTTGGTTAATTCATTGACATCAATTTCGTAGGGTACGTTCATCCATTCCAACATGTGAAATAGAAATAATGGTACATCCATCATTGCAAATTTAGAGTGATTAGTTAATGAACTCACTCCTGAAACACGTGGATTTAATTCACCTAAATAAATTTCGCCGTTATCCTTGTCTATTAAAAAATCCAATTCAAAATATCCTTTGTATCCTTCTTTGCGTAATTGGTCGCCAAAAAGTTGCGTGTATTTTTTTGCTTTATCTCGAATATCTGGAGTAAAAGCATTGGCGTAAATTTCGTTTCCGCACCAACCGCCCTTATACGGTGTTAGCTCTTTAAAACCCACTAATTCTGTCATTAAAGGAGCAACTAATGTTCCGTGTTGCGTTACGCATCCTTCAATAGCAGTGCCATAGCAATTAATGCGTTTCATTATTTTAACTTCTTTTTCTTTTAAAATTTCGTCTTTGTAAGTGTCAAATTCTGTTTCGTTTGATATGAAAAAAGTGGTATGTCCCGAATCTCCAAAAGGTGTTTGAACAACTAAATTAGTTCCTAATTCTTCAGACACTTTACATAAATGCGTATAACTTTCAACAGGTGATAGAACGTAAGGAACACAAGCAACTCCAGCTTTTTCGGCAATGCGGTTTGTATTAACTTTATTATCTAAAAAATTACGTAATTCTGCTGTTGGAAAACACACATCTAATCCTAAATTTTTCGCAAGCTCTTCTGTCTTTTCGTCAAACATTAAAAATAATGCTTTTCCTAATTCACCATTTACACTTCTTGAATTTAAATAATGAATAACTTCAGGATGTTTAAGTAAATAATTATTAATGTCCTCAATACTTGTAAATTCTTCGTGAGGAACGTCCTCTTTAGGAGAAAATAAATTAGGATGCTTCCCTTCAAAACAATCAATATGACTAATGAATTTAAAGTTGCTAATCCATTCGTCAATTCCTAATAAATTAAAATTAGTTGCGCTTATAAAATAAATAGGTGTTTTATTTTCTT
>CAIYSA010000134.1 GCA_903928655.1 uncultured Bacteroidota bacterium | reverse complement strand
TTTCATATTATTTTTTTATTGAGTTAAAACTTATTTAAGCACAAACAGAAAGTTTATTTTACATTACTGTGGTCAATACCGCAAACTTTATTTTCATGCCAAAAGTTTTGATTGTAAATAATGTCTTCTCTGGCATATTCATCGGTACATTCAATAATTGAATTTATCATTAATCGTTTTGAGAATAGTTCACACATTAATTCCACAAGCTCCTCTTCCGGTATATTTTCTAAACTAGTTTCTAGTAATTCCTTTTTATAATCTTTAGGTTGAATCGACTTATCTATGGAATCACTTTTGAAGCAATCTGCATACATATATTCATGCTTTAGGATGATTTGTATAATTAGATCAGGAAACATGAGTCCTCTTGCATGCTCAAATAATGAATTCAAGCAAATTGAGTTTAAATAGTCTCTAAATGTAGCGTCGTCGGTTTGTTGTGTTTCTTTTGTCATGGTTTTTTTTATTTTTTAATAATTTTTAGTTTACCTTTTATAATTCTTTGTAAGATTTAAAGCCATCCAACTTCATGCAAATTCTTTCCACACCTTTCGATTTAAACTGTTTGACCCATGATTTAAAATAGTGAGCATAATAATCGTCATCCCATTTATTCATCAGTATCAGCACTTCTTTATTTTTAATGCCACAATTTTCAACATGTTTTAAAGCTTCAATCAAATTATTCAAGCCAGCATCATCATTATAAAATTCAACAACCAATAATTTTTGACAGGTTGCGCCACCCAAACCTGGTATATAATTCACTTCTGATTTTGTGTACTGAACAAAAGCTCTTATAGACAAAATTTCAGATTTTCGGTAGCGTTCATTGTTATCAATAAATTCACGATCAATCGTATCACAAAAACTATCTAAATCTGTTTCTAATAAAAATGATAACTCTTTATCGATGGTTGATTTCCTGGTATTTAAAGTGCCAACGTTTATGTTTTTTCCTCCGGTGCGTTGTGTTATATAATCGAATTGGTCTTTTGCTTTATCCGTTAATACACCAATACTGATGATATGTATTTTACAACGAATGCCACTACTAGCTGCATATTCAGCAGCATCTTTCACATTACCACCACAGGTTTCTTCACCATCGGTAACCAAATAAATCTCTCTTTCTGCATTTGGTTCAAGTTTCAAATTATCAACGGCTGTTGTAATGGCTAAAGCTAAAGGCGTAGAACCTCTTGGCGCAGGAATATCATTTAGGATAAAATCTCTTAACTTTTTAAAATTTGCATTCGGAATATTTTGCAATGCACCAACCATATTGCAGGAGCCACCAAACAAACGGATGCCAACTTTATCAGCTGAACTGATGTATGGTAGAATTTTGTCAATTAAAATTTCTTTAGCCAAATCCATTTTGAGTTTATTTCCTGGAAGTGTTTCTCCCATTGAACTTGATGTGTCGATTAGTATTTCTTTTACTGTTATCATTTTTTTAAGTTTTAGTTATTAATACTATTATTTCTTTTTAAGTTATTGCAAAAGCGATAGGCTTTTTGATTGATGATATTAGCAGTTCCGTTTATATGACTGTGCAATGTTTCTGTTGATCTCATTTCGTGAGTTGTGTACCAGGTTACGCCATTAAACAAAGCAAAAGCATTATTCCCTAAATCTTTCATTTCGCGTTCAATCGAATACTGAAGATTTAACATAGAAGGGCTATTGCGCCAATCTTTATGACTCATTGTTTTACTATCTGTAGCAAGCATTGTATATACTTCTTTAATAAGTTGGTTAACAACTCTTTCATCAACCCTCACGCTTTCCATACCATTAAAGGATTCGTATAAAATTCCTTTTTTTGCTTTATAGGTTTTAATAATGGTGCTAATTTCAAAATCATTAAAATCCAAAAACGACGTATGTTTTTTTGTGAAAACTTTTAAGGATGATGAAAATTGATTTGCACATCTAATCAAATTTGATGCTGTACCAATATGAAAGCGTTTAGTGCCATCAAACGAATTTCCTATAAATAAATATTCCTCATTTTGGCAGCCATTTATTTTTAAATTCGGATTGGTGTTTTGTAAAAAAGCAAGAATGATTTTTCCATTGTTTAGCTCATCAAATCCTTTTAGTTTAAATTCACCTGTTTTAGTTAGTTTATGAGTAAAATCTAACAATTGATAATTCGTTACAGGCTCATAATGTTTACCAACAATACTAAGTAGTTGGTTCGTATCGTTCCTAATAATGGCCTTTTTACCAGTATCAAACGAATTATTTACAGTAACTGGTTCAAGTCTAATGTCCCAATTTAAGGTTGATTGAAGATCTGTTTTCATAGTGTTTTAGTTTTGAGTGTTAATGATCAAGGACGAATTATATTTTTTGTAAGAATCAACCGTTTCAAATAAAAATATGATAGAGATAAAAAGCATAAAAAGCCCAATGCTGTAATTACCCATTAAATTGTTTGTTTGAACCTGACAATTATAATAAAGCAACAAGCCAACAAAACTTAAGTAGAAAAACATATTAAAATTAAAGATGAATTCTTCCTTTTCTTTTGAAAGTATTTTAGAAATAAAGGTTGCGTAAAGCGAACTAAAAGTTCCTAAATGAAAAAATGCCAATGCAAAAATAAAAGTAGGTTTCCATTGTGTTTTAAAAATAAAACCTTCATCAATTAAGATAAGATAATTGATACATAAAATAATTAGGACTTGAAAAATGATTGATTGTGTCTTTTTTGTTTTCATGATGTGTTTGTTTTTTAAGGTTATGAGTTGTTGTTATTTTTAAGTTTTAAAATCATTTTTAATTTCTCTGATTTCTGCAACAAAGCTACAACGTGTTAAACGGATTGTTAATACGGTTTACTGAAAAAATAACAAAAAAAATCAATTAGCGTATTAACTAATTGATTATCAAAAAAATAAAATTTATTTA
>CAIYSA010000133.1 GCA_903928655.1 uncultured Bacteroidota bacterium | reverse complement strand
CATTATGTTCTCTTAACGCATCGTTAAGTGACGTTTTTAAATCAGTACTTTCTTTTCGCTTGCCAATAATTAAAGCACAAGGTACTTGATATTCGCCCGCTGGAAAATTTTTGGTATATGAACCTGGAATAACTACACTTCTTTCAGGAACATACCCTTTCGTTTCAATTGGTATCGCACCCGTAACGTCAATTATTTTGGTAGACATAGTTAAGCATACGTTAGCACCTAAAACGGCTTCTTTCCCAACCCTTACGCCTTCTACAACAATACAACGAGAACCTATAAAACAATTATCTTCAATTATTACAGGGGCAGCTTGTATTGGCTCTAAAACACCGCCAATACCAACCCCACCACTTAAATGCACGTGCTTACCAATTTGTGCGCAACTTCCAACTGTTGCCCAAGTATCAACCATTGTTCCTTCATCCACGTATGCGCCAATGTTAACAAAACTAGGCATTGTAATTACACTTTTTGATATATAGCTTCCATATCTAAGAATAGAACCAGGAACTGCTCTTATGCCTGAAGCAGCCAAGTTTGTTTTAAGTTTCATTTTATCATGGAATTCAAATGGTTTTAATTCCATTGTTTCCATTTGTTGAATTGGAAAATAAAGGATAACTGCTTTTTTTATCCAATCGTTTACTTGCCAATTTCCATCAGTTTGTGGCTCAGCAACGCGTAGTTCCCCCTTATCTAATAACTCAATAATTTCTCTTATTAAAGATTGGTTTGATTTTATTTTTAGTTGTTCTCTATCATTCCAAATAGACTCGATTATTTCTTTCATAAAAAAATGCTTAAATATTGTTTGCAAGTTAAGTAAAATATGTATATTTGCACTCCAAATTTTTGGATTGGTTATGTAGCTCAACTGGATAGAGCACCTCACTACGGATGAGGAGGTTTGGGGTTCGAATCCCTACATGATCACCAGTAAAACCCTTTGAAAACCAAAGGGTTTTATTTTTAAAATTAAAATTTGGTGAGGTAGCTCAGTTGGTTAGAGCATCGGATTCATAACCCGAAGGTCACGAGTTCAAATCTCGTTCTCACTACAAAGGTTGTTTCGTTATAGAAGCAACCTTTTTTGCTATAATTATTTCAATTAAGAATATCAACATTGCAATATTTACTTTATATTTTTTTATCATTAAATGTATTTTCATTTATAATAACAGCTTTTGATAAAGTTTTAGCTATTAAAAAACATAAAAGAATTTCAGAAAAATGGCTCCTGATGATTGTTGCTTTTGGAGGAACAATTGGTGCATTATTAGCAATGCTTATTTTTAGACACAAAACAGCTAAAATAACTTATTTATTGAAGTTTGTTTTTATAATACTGTTGCAAATTTTATTAGTTTTTCTTTTATATAAGTATGATTTTTTGAAAGTTTAGTTTTATCATTTCATTTTTAAAATAGTTTTTACAACAAAAAGCTCTTCAAATTTTGAAGAGCTTTTTGTTGTAATTTAAAAATGCGGTAATTAACTAAAATTCATTTACTCCTTGCACCGTAGTATACTTCATTGTGTATTTTACACCAGGATTCATATATTTATAAGCACTATGAGCCATTAAAGCAGATTCGTGGAAACCACATAGTATTAATTTTAATTTGTTTTTATAAGTATTAATATCTCCAATTGCATAAACACCATCTATGTTAGTTGAATAGTCATCAGTATTAACTTCAATTGCATTTTTATCAATGTTTAATCCCCAATTTTCTATCGGGCCTAATTTTGGACTCAAACCAAATAATGGAATTAAATGATCTGTTGAAATAACAGTTTGTTCATTTGTTTTACTATGAGTCATTGTAACTGACTCCAGCTTTTCGTTACCAGCAACTGAGTTTAAAACTGTATTTAGATGTAATTTAATTTTACCATCTTCAGCTAATTTCATAACTTTATTTACACTGTCAGGCGCACCTCTGAATGATTCGCTTCTATGCACTAATGTTAATTCAGCACAAACGTCAGCTAAAAATATTGCCCAATCTAAAGCGCTATCTCCACCACCAGAAATTACCATTTTTTGATTTCGGTATTTTTCAGGATCGATAATCATATAATTAATTCCTTTTCCGTTTTCAAATTTTGTTAACCCTTCTACTTCTGGTTTACGAGGTTCAAAACATCCTAAGCCTCCTGCAATTACAACTACTTTGGCTTGAATTTGTGTTCCCAAATTTGTGGTTAATAAAAAATCTCTTTCTCCACGTTTTTCAAGCACTTCAATTCGCTCTCCTAAAGTATAACCTGGGTGAAACGGTTCTGCTTGTTTTACTAAATTTTCAACTAAATCTTGAGCAATTATACTTGGAAAACCTGGTATATCATATATTGGTTTTTTTGGATAAATCTCAGATAATTGTCCACCAACTTGAGGTAAATAATCAATTAAATGGCAACGCATTTTTAAAAGGCCAGCTTCAAAAATTGCAAATAAAGCAACTGGACCAGCGCCAACAATGGCAATATCAGTAGTTATCATTTTATTTTTTATTTTTCTTTAAAAATTCTTTTACTAATTGCTCGTCTGTTTTTCCTAAATTTTTAATACAAACTTTTGCATCTCTTTCCCAAGCGGAATTTGGATATTCCTTTATGATTTGTTCATATATATTTTTAGCCTCTATTTCATTATTTAACATAGATGCATCATCATATACTTGTGCTAACAAAAATAAGGCGGCTCCTCTATTTCGAAAACCCGGAAACTCATCGCTACATTTTTTTAATAGTATTTGTGACTGTTGAAATTTTCCAATGGATTGTGCAATTTGCCCTGCTTTTAATAAAAAAATTGGAGCTAAACTATCGTCTTTACAAGTTGAAGCAAAATTATTAAAAGCATCAATAGCTTGTTCAGCTAAATTAGGATTAAGTGTATTTGATTTTAATAAAATACTATCCATTCTTATTGCATCTATGTACAACATTTTACAATCACCACCTATTACAATAGATTTTGTTGAATCATTTTTTAATTCTTCTTCTTTTTTCGTTTCGTTTCCTGTTCCACAAGAATTTAAAAGAATGATAGAAGAAATTAAAACGCCTATTTTTTTAAACATACTATTATTTTTTTGGTATAAATACTTTTGTTTTGTAATCAGCTCGGAATTTACCTTTGCTAATGTCTGTTAATTTTCCACTAATCATTTTTCGTTTAAATGGACTAATTTTATCTGTGAATAGAATCCCTTCAATATGATCATATTCATGCTGAATTACACGAGCAATAACACCATTATAGGTTTCTTTATGTTTTTTAAAATTCTCGTCGTAGTATTCAATAGTTACATCAGGTTTGCGTAATACATCTTCTCTAATTTTAGGTATACTTAAACAACCTTCATTAAATTTCCACTCTTCTCCTTCTTCATTTGTAATAATAGCATTTATGAATGTTTTTTTAAATCCATCCATTTGTTTCATTTCCTCTGCAGTAAATTCAGGTTCTTCGTCTTCATCTACCTCTGCAAATGGACTCGCATCAATTACAAAAAGACGAATAGCTTTTCCTACTTGAGGAGCTGCTAAACCAACTCCATTTGCTCCGTACATGGTTTCATACATGTTTTGAATTAATGTGGATAAATTTTCGTGTGATTTTTCAATATCAACACATTTTTTTCTTAAAACTGGGTCGCCGTAAACAACAATTGGTAATACCATTTTTATTTTTTTAAACTATTATTATCTTGTATAATTTGGAGATTCTCTTGTAATAACAACATTGTGAGGATGACTTTCTTTTACTCCTGCAGCTGTTATTTTAATAAATTTTGCTGCTTGTAGTGCTTTAATGTCTTTTGCTCCACAATATCCCATCCCAGCTCTTAAGCCACCAATTAACTGGTACATCACTTCTGCTAAATGTCCTTTAAAAGGAACTCGGCCACTAATTCCTTCTGGAACTAATTTTTTTATATCGTCTTCCATATCTTGGAAATATCTGTCTTTTGATCCTTTTTGCATTGCCTCTAATGACCCCATTCCTCTATATGCCTTAAATTGACGACCTTCAAAAATAATAGTTTCTCCAGGGCTCTCCTCAACACCTGCAAACATTCCACCCATCATTACAGTGCTTGCTCCTGCAGCAATTGCTTTTACAATATCACCAGTAAAACGAATTCCACCATCTGCAATAATTGGTAAACGACCTTTTAAAGCATGTGCAACATCCATAATTGCTGATAATTGTGGAACACCAACACCTGCAATAATTCTTGTTGTGCAAATTGAACCTGGTCCAATTCCAACTTTTACACCATCAGCGCCAGCTTTCATTAAATCTAAAGCAGCAGCGCCTGTTGCTATATTGCCAACAATCACCTGTAATTTTGGATATTTCTTTTTTACCGTTTTAAGCATTGTAATTACTCCTTTAGAATGGCCATGGGCGGTATCAATTATAATTGCATCAACACCAGCATTGTATAGAGCCTCAACTCTTAACATTGTATCATGAGTTACACCAACAGCTGCAGCTACTCTCAATCTGCCTAAATCATCTTTTGCAGCATTTGGTCGAACTTTAATTTTAACAATATCCTTGTATGTAATTAAACCAATAAGTTTTTTATTTTTATCTAATATAGGTAGTTTTTCAATTTTATGATCTTGTAATACTACTTCTGCTTGTTTTAAAGTAATACCTTGTAATGCAGTTACAGCATCTTTAGCATGCGTCATAACTTCTTTAATTGGGCGTTTTAAATTTTTCTCAAAACGTAAATCTCTATTTGTTACAATTCCTACAAAATTTTTATTAGCATCAACAACTGGAATACCTCCAATTTTATTTTCAGCCATTATTAAAAGAACATCACCAATAGTCGCATCTTGTAAAATAGTTAATGGGTCTGCAATCATACCACTTTCACTTCGCTTCACCTTACGAACATGCCCAGCTTGCTCATCTATTGTCATGTTTTTATGCAAAACTCCAATACCACCTTCTTGAGCAATAGAAATTGCTAATTGGTATTCGGTAACAGTATCCATTGCTGCAGAAACAATTGGAGAATTTATTTTGATATTTTTAGTGAAATAGCTGGCTATGTTTACTTCGCGTGGTAACACCTCTGAATAAGCTGGCACTAATAGAACGTCGTCGTAAGTTAAGCCTTCGGGAGCAAATTTATTTGCTAAAAAAGTTGATGTCATAATTTGAATTTTTGCTTGTAAAATTCG
This sequence comes from uncultured Bacteroidota bacterium, assembly GCA_903928655.1. GTDB lineage: Bacteria > Bacteroidota > Bacteroidia > B-17B0 > Aurantibacillaceae > UBA4416. Next base: position 3,467 of record CAIYSA010000133.1, on the reverse strand, counting down.
GGCAAAATTAAGAAAAAAATACGGTTTTAGCTAATATGTTTTGATGGATTTTGAATAGGGAGTTAATTTACAAAAAATAATCGCTCTATTGTCCAATATAGGGCAATACATCCAATAATACTTGAAATTGGGTAAACTATTTTTTCTTTATACCATTTTTTATCTTTAAGCCATTTATTTATAGAAAAATAAGTTAAAAAAATGATTGTAATTTGCCCGTATTCTACGCCGATATTAAAAAATATTAAGGAGTTAATAAAATCCGTTTGTGGCAAACCAATTTCATTGAGTGCATTTGCAAAACCTAAACCATGAATTAATCCAAATCCGAAAATGATAATTAATCTCCAAATATTTATTTTATCGTGAATAATGTTTTCAATCGCAGTAAATAATATTGAAACTGCAATCAAAGGTTCAATTATATTAGTATTTGGTATAATATACTTTGTGGCTGCTAATGCTAAAGTAATACTATGAGCAATTGTAAAAATTGAGCACTGAATAAGGACAGATTTAAAATTAGAATTTAAAAAGAATAAACTTAAAATAAATAATATGTGATCAAATCCATATGGTAAAACATGAATAAATCCTAGTTGAAAATAGTGTATGGCAATTTCTAAAAATGTCATAAAACTAAAGGAATTATTCTTTTATAAGTTTAATAATCGAGGCCGATTTATCAGTGATTTTTAAAATATAAATTCCATTTTCAAGGTATGAAAAATCGTGCAGTTCAATGTTTTTACCCGAATATTTTAATTGACCGAATATATTGAATAATTCATAATCTGTGTTGTCAGTTTTTACTTTGATATGAATGTTTGATTTAAAAGGATTAGGAAAGACAGAATTTTTTAAACCATTTGTAATATCTCTATTTAAGGAAGTTAAGTTACTTTCATTTCCTCGTACACATATTAAATTTATTTTTCCCGTTTTAGCATAATAAGTTGTAATTCCGAATTGAGTGTCTAAATACCAAGCTTTTGTTGTTTGATTTGGTAATGTTGTACTTGACCAATATTTTTTAACTCCAATATTACTAAAAAAGGTTGTATTTATCGATGGGTTATAAAGGCTTTCATCATTAATAGATTGTAACTCTTTTATATTAGGTAAACGCCAATCTGTAAACCCATTAAGTGAAAGTGTATCAGCATAAGTAAGGGATTTTTCCCAAGTAAGAGAATCAGAATAAGCAATTTTTTGCCAAATTAAATTAGTTAAATTGTCTGAAATAGTTCCATTCCCATTATCAGTAAAATGATTAGAAATTACGGATGGTGAATTTATATTTCTAACTGCTCTTGCATGAAACCGTTTAATGCCACCAGCACTAATTGTTTCTGATTTAGGGTGGTTACCAATGCCACCACCAGCATTGGTTGCCCATATTTTGGTTAAATCATTCGCTTGTTTGTCGCTTGTCCACCAGTACTCGGCGGCGGTTGTTGGACTAAAGATACTAGTATTTAAAGCTGGATTTGTATTTTGATGATTGAGAATACTAAAAGCTTCATGCGCTGAGGGTAGTCGCCAATCCGAAAAACTAGCTAAAGTTAAAGTGCTACAATATGTAGTTGCATTTTCTATTGTCATTTCTCCACCATCAGTTTGTTGCCACATTAAACCTGTTATTGTATCAGTTACGGTTCCATTTCCATTTATAATAAAAAATGGAGCGTAAATAGTAAAATCATTATCTTCACCAAAAGTTGATGTATAGCTAGTGGTTTCGCCAGTGTCGGGTAAACGAAGCATCGTTTTATTGATGCTTTGAGAAAAACTTATGATGGAAAAAATAAAAAATAAAGTAGTAAAAAATGATTTTTTCATCTGTTTGTATTTTAAAATTTATTGAACCAATACTTTTTTTGTAATTTGAAAATTTGACATCTGAATTTGTAAAATATATGTTCCTTTAGAATATTTTTTAATGTCAATATTTTTTTTAAATTCCTCTGTTTTATAAACTAAGTCGCCATCAATATTATAAATCGAAATTGATTGAACATCTTTTTCTTGAATAGCATCATTAAATTTTAATAATAATAAATCGTTTGTTGGATTAGGATAAATTAATAAGTTAGTGTTTTCATTTTTATTTTCATTAATTGCCGTAGGCACTGTACATTGAACGAATCCATTGTAGGTTGATGTAGAAGTTGCTGTTGGATATAGAAAATTAAAAGTATAAACCCCACCTAAAGTCCAATTATAATTAACCGTGTGGGTTTGACTGCTTAATAAATAGGTTAATGCATAACCATTTCCTGTGCCATTTGGTTGACAATTTGTAATCAATGCTCCAGGTAAAGGAGTTTGTCCAGGTCTTACTGGACTTGCTTGTGCTTGAGGAATAATTTGGAAAGTTGGGTCTTCTGTAACTTGGCCAACCATATTTGCAATCATATAAGGTGCAGCAGCAGAACCATGATAATGATAAACACCACTTCTGTAATGTCCGTGGTTTGCATCTAGAGATAGCATTGGTGAGCCATCAGGTTCAACGCTTCCGTATACTGCAAAACCGTCTAAAGCAAAAGCAATTGGTAAAGTTGAAGATGTAATACTATACAAATGTAATGGTGCAGTATGGTAGTGATAATCATCTGCTCTTCCACAATGCCCACCAAAATTATCTAATTGACCATCTAAAAATGCATCGACTCCAGTGTTAGTGTATGGATTAAAAATTGCAACACCATTTGCGGCAATAGCAATTGCACCTCTCGAAAAATGTGCAGGACTAACGGGCACAGGTGTAGCTGCAATAACTGGATTTAATGGAATTGGCCATGCGTTAGTTCCTATATAACATTGAGGAATTGGAACTTGTTGTTGCCATCCATTACTTGCTATCCCAATCATCATTTGATGAAGGGGAATTCCTTTTGATTCAACATAAAAATATGTTGAATTCCAATATGTATGCACATTAGGTTTAAAGGGAGCAAATGCTGAATCAATAAAAGTGGTATTTGTGAATGATGATAATGTTTTCAAACTGTTTTTAGTAAAACTATAAAAAGTCATTGTTGTTCCCACTATTATAATTGGGATTAAAAAACGCAGCTTTCTTCTATCAGTTAATTTGATGCAATAAATTATAAGTGAACCAATTATTGAAACGATAATCCAAAATTTTAAATTGAGTATAGTTTTATTTTCAAAGGTTATGCTTTTTTTAGTTACAATGTTTTTATTTAATTTTTTTATCCATTCGTTTTTTTTTATTGCATAAGCTTGATCTTCTTTTGAAAATGAAGTAAGTGGAATTTTCATTATTTTATTATTGATATCTTCTATATAAATTGTACCATTTTTATAAATTAAAAAAGAACCATCAATGGTTTGGTTTAAATAACTCAATTTCCATTTCCTAAATACGTTATGAGTATTGCTTGTTGTATGCGCTACTAACATACTGTTTAAGCCAAATAATAAAATGATTATTAAAT
>CAIYSA010000132.1 GCA_903928655.1 uncultured Bacteroidota bacterium | reverse complement strand
CTTCCTCGTCAAAATCCAACAATTGTGGCGGATTGTACTGTTTAAGTTGATATTGGTTCTTCTCTTCAACCAATATTTTTACGCCAAAAAATGCTTTTTCATTTGCCTCATCTTTCTTATTTAACTGCGGAGGTTCATTTTCCTTTAAAAGAATACTTGCTTTATTTAATAAAATAATTTTTACGAAAATCTCATCGTTTTTACGAATATATTGTACGTAATATTTTAAATCTGAAATCTCTTTATTATCTGCATCAACAAGTAATTGTTTTGACCGAAACACATGTCCCTCTCCTTCAAAAACTGGCAGAGCAAGTTGAATATTGTCATATGATTTAGATTCCCAAACTGGTGAAGCATTTCTAGGCTTATAAACAGACTTTAAATCGGTAACATAATTCTTTAGTTGACTAAATATTTCTATTTCGGTAATTAAATTTTTGCATGTGGCATAATTAACAATATCTTTTTTTAATTTATCCTTTACAAAACTTATCAGGCTATTGTCATATAAGGCTGCTACGTTTATGTATTCAGTACCACCATAGCTTATTGATTCAGCAATTGAATAAAACTGTAATTCATAATCCGCTTTTACACCATAATAAGTAACGCCATTTTTGTTCTTTAATTCAACTAAATCACTTCCTAAAACACTTTTTAAAGTATCAATTAATTTAGATTGTAGGAAATGGTTGAGATGGATATAATCTACATCATAAATGTTAGTTTTAGTTATTTCTTGATTTAAATAGATAAAAAGATTATTGTTTATTCGTGCAGTCGCAAATAAAGGATTAAAATAACTTGCCACAGCATTTTCAATTTCAACTTCGTACTCTGTAATTAAACATGATAATTTATTACTTAAACAACTTTTTTTGCTAATATTTACGTATTTCCTAAAAGAAACCCCTAACATTATATCTTTTTGTAAATCGGTATCTCTACTTACAACAAACGACAAGCCTAAAGAGTTAGGATAATTCTGTTGTTTACTGACCAAACTCTCACCTGAATCATCTTTAATATTATCATCATCGGCACCTGTATTAACCTCCTCCGTTTCATTATCATCAACATCCCCATCATCATTAGAAATAGATGACGACTTAACAGTCGTACCCTCCGGTAATTTTGTTCTTGTTTCTGGAAATAAAATTGCAGAACTATATTGATAAGCCGGTACTTCTGTTAAAACTTCGCTTTTGTTATCAAAAGCCCTAACCGAAGTTGTTTTAATGTCAAGACCTTTAAATTCATTGGCCTCTAATTTTTCAATAAAGAAATAACGTTTATTAAACGCACCAGGGCCAATTATTTGTTCTTTAACAAATAATTCTAGACTTTCTCTTTTCCTTTTAAAACCACTCATGTTAATTCGTTTTAATTTCTTTTACCTGATGAAAAGAAAGTTCGTTAATTATTGCTGAAATAATGGACTTCGCAAGATCCATTATATTTGCTCCTTCACCCTCTTCGAATATCTCCTTCTTTTCTTCTAAAAACTCTGCTATTTTATTAATCAATTCAGGGTTCTCCGCTTCACGTAAATAATCTTCATCAATACAAAGATTAAAAATGTGCTT
>CAIYSA010000131.1 GCA_903928655.1 uncultured Bacteroidota bacterium | reverse complement strand
TGTATTTATAAATTCGAATTTACGGCTTATTTAAAAAAATACTGTGGTCTAGCTTAAAACCTAATTTTTTTATTTTATCTGTTGAATAAATATTATTCATACATAATTTCCAATAAGCACTTTTGTAATCATTTACTTTATTTTTGTATAAAAAAATCAAAAAATATACAATAATTTTAGGTATAGTAATAATTAGAGTCTTCTTTTTCCCAAGTAAATAATAATTTATTAATTCATTAGTTGTATAATTATAACTATCAGCAATATTAAAAATATTACTCGCTATATCCTTTGTTTCAATTAATTTTGTTATTGTATAATTTAAATTTTTAATATAACAAAAGGAATTAATTTGTTTACCATTACCAGGTTTAAAAATAAGATACACACCAAGTACTTTAAATGTTATAATTCTTTTATAAATATCTTTTAAAAATGATTGAGAATGTATAACTGGCATTCTTAGGATATAGTAATTTGTAAAATTCGAAGTACTTACCAATTTCTCAGCTTCTGCCTTACTTTTAGAATAATCAGTTTTTGGATTAATGCTAAAGTTTTCATTTATAAACTTAGAAAAGCCGTATTCCCCATATACTGAAATAGTACTCAAAAAATAAAATTGATGTATTTTTTTTGACGAAAGTGCAAGAATTAAATTTTTAGTGCCAGTAACATTTACACTAAAAAAGTCTTCAGATTTAATCGAATTATAATCATTATGAGCTAAAGCTGCACAATGTATAACTATATCAAATTCAAGATTTTGAAGTTTAGCATTTAAGACGATTTTTTGTGTAATATCACAAACTATCATTTTTTTTATTGCTGTATTATTTTTTAAGTCTAAGCCATATACATCATTAAATAAAGACAACTGATTATATAAATAATTTCCAACAAATCCATTAACACCGGTGATTAAAATTTTATTCATTAATTTTTATTTATAATTTCATTTATATTCATTTTGATTAATCATGTCTTTAAAAGTAGTAAATTCAAAACCATTTAGTTTTAAATGCTCTAAAAGAAATTGAAATTTTTTTGTAACAGACTCTCTACCAAAACTAAATCTATGCTTTTCATTCCATTTAGATTTTTTGGGGAAAATTGGATTTTTTTTAAAAGAAAACTCAAAAGGATGTATATAAAAAATATATAAATCCGAATGGCTTAAATATGAGCTAATCATTTTTTTCATTACTAACCATGGTAATAATCTTATATAACCACCGCCACTTACTGGTATATTTCTACCTAATATTTTTTCAGTACTAATTTCAAATTCATAAAAATTATTAAATTTATAAATATTAGGACTAAGGGTTTCAAACCCAAATAAATCAATATCTCCATATAAAGGATGGTTAGTAAATTTAATTTTACTTGAGTCATATGAGTATCCGGCTTCAATTAAAAGATCAACTCTATTTCTATCCATGCTAAAACATGGTGCTCTATACCCGATTATATCTTGCCCAGTAATATCCTCTAAAACATCTTTGGATTTAATAATATCATTTTTAAATTCTTGAAGGTTTAGTTTCATTGGTCTTTTATGATTCCAACCATGAGAAGAAATTTCATGTTTCCCTTGTGCAATTTCTCTTAATGTATTCTTTAATGGTATTGCAAGTTCTCCCAAAACAAAAAAATTAGAGGGTATACAATAATTTTCTAATATTTCTAAATAATTATTCAAACCATCTAGCATTGAATAATCTTCATTACAATCTTTACGATTAAAATAATCTAAATGATACCAATCTTCAACATCCATTGTCAAGACAGCTTGCTTTATTTTATTCATCTAATTCTTTTGTAAAATACTTTACTACTTTTGCTGGGTTCCCTGAAACCAATGAAAAATCTGGAACATTTGTAAGAACAACTGCCCCACTTGAAACAACTGCACCTTTACCAATTACCACCCCTGGCATTAAAATTGCATTAACCCCAATAAAACAGGAGTCTTTTAAAATTACTGGTTTTATAAGAAATGGAATATAACCCAACTCTCTTAATAACACAGGAGCTTTTATATGACACATTATTATTGAATGAGCTGCTATACGTACGTCATTTCCAATAGTAATATTAGAAGGATGAGCAGTCTCAATAATAGCTGATGGATCTATAAAACAACCATCGCCTATTTTTACCCCCCTAAGCCTATGAAGCCATATATTAATTCCATATGGTGCTATTTTTAAAAATAAAGTTAATAACCAATTCATAAAAATATAATTAACAACTAACCAGATTATACTTTTTCCTCTAGATTCCGATGCATTTCTAGCTTCTTGAAAAAGTGATTTTTTTATTTTTTTTATGCCATTTTTTTTATCATTAAATTCAATCTCTTTCGTTGTATTAGCAAATACTATATTTGAATTTTTTATACTTATTTTCTTTAAATATTCCAATACATCCGATTCTTTGACAAATTTTCTATCACTAAATATATTTATATCGATCCCGTTTTGCAAAATTAAATTCTTTGCTTTATTTGAAATTGACATTGTAGTTGTCTCTAATTCAGAAATATTACTAGTTTTGATATCTTTAATGATTTCTAGATTATTATTTTTTTCTGAAAAAACATAATCTAGGCTTACAATTCTGCCAATAATATCGCCAACTAATACTTCTTCATTTGCAAACTTAATAATTTCTAACTTGCCTTCATATTGAGATTCAATATCGAGGAGCGCCTTTGAAGTTTCTATTTCTACTAAAATATCTCCTTTTTTAATAATCTGCTCATTTTGAAAGTTCCATTTTATAATTTTTACAGAATCGTCATTTACAGTTTCTTTAGGTATTGTAATTTCATTAAGGATTTGCATAAAAAAATTCTTTTGATTTATTGAAGATTTTTTGAGTACTTACTAAGGTTGCTTCTTCTAATGGCCTAGAAGTTGGAATATGAGTTTCATTAGGGACAATTCTTAAAAAGGAAATTCCTTCTAATGGGAATTTTTCTGCTATTTGTGCTATAATTTCACTTGAAATAGAGACAAACCCTTGACCTTCTTCTACAACTATAAGTTTTTTTGTTTTTAAAACACTTTTGATAAACACAGAAATGTTAAAAGGATATAATTGAGTTGGCATAAAAATTTCTGCAATTATTTCTTCTTCTTCAAATAATTTATATACACATTCTTCTACATTTATAGCTACTCCACCAATTGCTATAAATGTAATTTGTGCTTGTTCTAATGGTTTAAAATATATAGTAGGGAATTCATCATTATTATATAATAGAGTAAAGCCAAGATTTGTCTCAGATGTACAATATTTTCCATATAAAACTTTATTTTCCAATACTAAAGTCGGTATGTCAGCTAAAGCAAAAAGTTTATTGTATATTAGCTCTGGACTATATCTATGATTAATGCAAAGAACTCTTGTATCTGGAACTCCTATAAAATGTTTTTCTAAACTTTGGCTGTGTGTTGGTCCATATCCTCTATTACCCCCCATTGGTGTTCTAATAATTAAAGGCACTTTAACTTGATTATTATACATCCATTTGAACTTACTAGCATGGTTAATCCATTGATCAGAAACAAGTGTCATAAAATCGCCAAACATGATTTCTATAACAGGTTTAAAGCCAAAAAGTGCTAACCCATTGCCAATTCCAGATATAGCAGCTTCACTTATGGGAGTATTAAAGACTCTATCAGGATGACTATCACTTAATCCAACTGTACATTTAAAAGCACCGCCATAAGGTGATTTAATATCTTCACCAATCATGACAACTCTATTGTCATTGTCTAGCGCTTTTGCTAATCCTCTATTTATTAATGTTACGATTCTTTCTTTTTCAGAAATTAATTCAAACCATTCAGCAGGTTTAAAAGTATAATTTAATGATTCTTCAACTTGTGTATATTCACTATTTTCAGCAATATCAACAGCATTATTTATAAGTATATTAATCTCTTTGAGAATTTTTTTAAATTCATCATTATCATCAAATTGCAACTTTATTTTATTTAGTGGGTCTAAATTCCAAAAATGTTTTAATTCCATTTTATCTCTATTGTCATCGCCTTTAGAGTGTGCCATTAGTCTATATGTATTGACTTTACAAAATAATGGTTTTCGATTAATTCTTACATAATTTACACATTCCTTCATTTTTTCAATTAGATTTTCCCAACACCAAGTATCTAATTCTACAACTTCAATGCCAAAAGCAGCAGCTCTAGCAGTTATACTTCCAGACAAAACTTCACTTTGAGATGTTGATTGTGAATATGTATTATTTTCACATACAATTAAATGAGGGAGTTCCCATTTTGAAGCAATATTCAATGATTCATACAACACTCCTTCCCCCAATGTGCCATCACCAATGAACACAACAGATATTCCATTAGTATTTGAAAGTTTTTGAGCCAAGGCAATGCCAGCAGAAACAGGGACAATTCCACCTTGAATCCCATTAGAAAAAAAATTATTTTGATAAAGGTGTTGACTACCCCCTCTGCCTCCACATACACCTATTGACTTTCCCATAACTTCGCCAATTAATCCAACCAAGTTGCCTGTATAAGCAAGAAAATGACCATGCCCTCTATGATTTGAAAATATAGTATCATTTTCATTTAGATTTCTAGCGACAGCAATGCCAATAAACTCTTGCCCAATACAAGTGTGAACAGTTCCAAAAAGCTTGCCTTGTGAGAATAAATCTAATAATTTATTCTCTACTTCTCTAATTATAAAAGCTTGTATAACTTCTTTCGAGTATTTTTCAAAAAAATTATTACCTAATAATGTATTTAAACTATTTTTCATGTATATGTATTAAAAATTTTTAACCGAGTCCATTAAATTGTCAATATTTCTTGTTCCTTTATTATTAAATCTATTATAAAAATAGCTAATATTTAACATTAAAAAAATTATGCTCTCATTTTTGTTGAAATGTTATTAAGTAATGAATTGTTTATTTGTAAATTATATTATAACGAATTGAGAAGATTAGAATATTTTTGTACTACCACTTTTTTTGAATAATTTTTAATTATTTCGTTTCTGCCATTGTTACCTAATTGTTTCCTTAATTCTTTATTTTTTATCAATTTAATAATCGAATTAGTGAAGTTTACATTTCTATCTTTAGTAATAATTTCAGCACAGTTCTTTCCAATTAAAAAATTGTACAAGGGGGTATCTTCACTTGTAATGACAACTAAAGGTTTGGCACATGCCATAATTGTATAGACTTTAGAAGGAAATCCTTCTTTTTCTATTTGCTGATTTATTGAAATAAAATGTATATCAGCATGATTATTTATTATAGGAATTAGACTCCTGCTTTGATATGGAAATATTCGAATATTTGTTAAATTACGATCTTCGATTTTTTTTGTTAAATGATTTTTTTGAACGCCTTCCCCAATTATCCAAAATTCAAGATTCTCACTAGAAAGTTCTTTGGCTGCATACAATATAGGTTCCCAATCTTGAAAAAAACCTATATTACCAGCATACATAATTTTTATCTTATCATTATCCGACCCAAATATTTGTGGAAGCTCTTGATTGTCCCTTATTGGTTTATACAAATCTGTATCGACAAAATTTGGAATCACAGTGAGCTTTTTAGGGTCATTAAACCTAGATACAATTAATAAATAGAAAACATTATCAATAGTGATTACGGCATCCGATTTATTATAAATAAATTTTTCAATTATTTTTAACAAATTTATAATCAAAGTAGATTTTAAATTACCTTGATTTATTAATAAATCAGGATAAATTTCTTGTACATTAAAGATTACTTTTGCTTTCTTAATTTTAGCGATTAAAAAAGATATAAATCCTATAGTAATAGGCGGAGAAGGAGAAAGCACAAAATCAATATTTCTTATTGAAAGTGCAAAAAGAAATGATATTAGATGCCAATAAACAAATGAGATAATCCGATTTAATGTGCTTTTATGTTTTTTTAAGGGAATATGATATACTTTTATACCTTTAAAGTTACTTATATAGTATATTCCAAATATTTTTTTAAATAGTGGCTGTTTTATAAGCTCCGAATTTAATAAATTATAATGTGGGGTTGTAGTTAAAACAACCACATCAAACCCATTATCTAACAAACCTAATGCAATATCATTGTATAGATATGCCGTTGATACACAATCCGGACTAAAGACAATGGAATGAATTAAAACTTTTTTTAGATTTCTTGGCTCCAAACTGTTTTTTTTATATAATCTACATAACTTATTATTATTCTTACCACTTTTTCGGAAACATTTGGCATTGAATAATCAGAAACAAGTCTAAATGTTCTTGATTCTCCTCTGTATTGATTTTCTAATTCCTTTAATCCCTGTAATATTCTTTCTGGATTTAATCCTACCATCATAACAGACGCTTCCTCCATTGCTTCTGGTCTTTCGTGCACTTGTCGGATATTTAAAGCCGGGAAATTTAATATTGACGATTCTTCTGATATTGTACCACTATCCGACAAAACCGTCTTTGCATTTATCTGTAAGGCATTATAATCAATAAATCCTAATGGCTTTAAAAGCTGAATGTTCTTATGTAATTTAACTCCTTTCTGATCTATCATTTTTCTTGTTCTAGGATGCGTACTTACAATAATTGGAAAATTATATTTTTCGGCAATTAAGTTCAAAATATATACAAGATTAATAAAATTTGATTCATTATTAATATTTTCTTCCCTATGCGCAGATACAATAAAATATTTATACTGTTCAAGATTTAACCTACTTAAAACATCAGATTTTTCTATAGAATCTAAATAATGATTTAAGACCTCGAACATAGGTGAACCTGTCTTGATAATTCTATCAGCCGACAACCCTTCACGCAAAAGGTACTCTCTTGCAATATCACTATATGTCAAATTTATATCCGAGATATGGTCGACAATTTTACGATTAGTTTCTTCTGGGACACGTTGATCAAAACATCTATTACCTGCTTCCATGTGGAAAATAGGAATATGTCTTTTTTTAGCAGGTATCGCACATAAGCAACTATTTGTATCACCTAACACCAAAAATGCATCTGGCCTTACTTCTTCTAATAAGGGATCAATATTAATTAGAATTTTCCCAATTGTTTCAGTTGCTGTTGCT
>CAIYSA010000130.1 GCA_903928655.1 uncultured Bacteroidota bacterium | reverse complement strand
GGTTGCATTTAATTCAAATATTGAACAGTCTTCTATTTTAGAAACCTTGGAATTAGAAATGAAAAAATATATTCTAATTACGATGCATAGACCAGCTACTGTTGACACAAAAGAAGGTTTAGTAAAGTTATTAGATTTAATATTATATATTTCTAAATCATATAAAATAGTTTTCCCTGTTCATCCACGTACTTTAAAAAATATTGATAATTTTGATTTGAAATCACAATTTGAACAGATTCCAGAATTGATTTTCACTGAACCATTAGATTATTTTGCGTTTCAGAAACTCATTAAATACAGTGAATTTATTTTGACCGATAGCGGTGGTATTCAAGAAGAGAGTACTTTCTTGCAAGTTCCATGTTTAACATTACGCCCAAATACAGAGCGACCAATAACCTGTTCTGAAGGAACAAATACATTAATTCCATTTGATTTAGACATTATAAAAAACTATTTACAACAAATAGAAAACGGAACCTATAAAAAAGGATCAATTCCTAAGTTTTGGGATGGAAAAGCTACAGAACGCATTTTTGAGAATCTTAGTAAAGTAATTTGAAACAAATTCCATTAATAGACGGATTAAGATCAATTGCAGCATTAAGTGTTTGTGCTTTCCACTATGTTTGTCAAACAATCGGTATTAACTTCCCTGATTGGATTTCAGCAACTTTTCGTTTTGGTCAGTATGGCGTTTATATCTTTTTTGTAATTTCTGGATTTATAATACCATGGTCCATGTGCCAAAATAATTATACTTTTAAGTCAATGCCTAAATTTATTTTAAAAAGACTTATAAGATTAGAACCTCCTTACCTAATATCCATTATCTTAATTTTAATTATAGCCTTTATTAAAACAAATTTTAATATTGGAATTCCTACTAAAGATAGTTTTTCCTTAAACCAAATTGCTTTACATTTTGGCTACTTAATTAATTTTTCAAGTAATTACAAATGGCTAAATCAGGTGTATTGGACTTTAGCTATTGAATTTCAGTATTATTTTATGATTAGTTTTTTTTATTTTATGTTTATTCACTCAAAAATATCCATTCGAGTAATAGGATACATCATATTTTATTCAATCGCTATTTTAGTTCCAGATCCACAACAAAAACACTTTCCTGCTTATGCCCCACTATTTTTAATTGGAATAGCAACATTTCAATATAAATTAAATTTAACTTCCACTTTTGAATTTGTAGTACTATTAATATGCGGTGCATTTTTCAGTTCACTTTTCATTGAAACTGAAATTGGCATATTTGGTGCACTAACATCTTTAATAATAATATTTTTCTCTGATAAAAAAATACCAATATTTAATTATTTTGGTAAAATGAGTTATTCCTTTTATTTAATCCATCCTATAATTGGTGCAGCAGTCGTTAATTTAATTTGCCGGTATTGTAATACACTATTTGAAAAAACTGGTGTTGTTTGTTTAGGAATAGGAATTTCTTTAATTTCTGCCTACATTATGTATATCTTAATTGAAAATCCATCTAAAAAAATATCATCAAAAATTAAATTATAAATGAGGATTGCATTAATAACTGATGGAATATCACCTTATGTTATAGGAGGAATGCAAAGACATTCATTTTATTTAGCTAAATATTTTGCTAAAAATAAAGTTTATGTTGATTTGTATCATTTTAATCAAAGTTCATTAAATATTCAAGAACTGAAATGTTTTGACGAAGATGAAAAAAAATACATACATTCTTTTGTAATTCCATTTCCTAAAGAAGGGCGATTGCCCGGTCATTATATTTATGAATCATATATTTATTCAAAAAGAATTTTTGAAATAATAAAAACAACTTTAAATGACTATGATTTTATTTATACAAAAGGATTTTCTGGTTGGAAATTAATACAAGAAAAGAATAAAGGATTAAAATGTCCTCCAATAGGAACAAATTTTCATGGATATGAAATGTTTCAGGAACCAGCTAATAAAATTTCATCAAAATGGAAAAAAAATATAATAAATTATTTTACACAAAAAATACTCGATAAAAGTGATTATGTTTTTTCATATGGCAGTAAGATCACAAAAATTCTTATTGAAGTTGCAAAATTGTCAAAAAACAAAATCATTGAAATACCAAGTGCTATAGAAGATAAATGGTTATTAAATGATGTAAAACAAAAAAATGATATAACATTTTTTTTATTCATTGGTCGTTTTGATGAACGAAAAGGGTTGAAGGAATTAAACAGTGTACTTATAGATTTACTTAAAAATAAAGATTTAGAATTCAAATTTCAATTTATTGGCCCAATTATAAATGCAGTAAGAATAACACATAATAATATTGAATATCTTGGAGAAATAAGAGATGATGTAACTATAAAAAAACACCTTGAAAAGGCAGATATAATAGTTTGTCCAAGCTATTCTGAAGGAATGCCAAATGTAATTATTGAAGCTATGGCAAATAAAATGGCAGTTATAGCAACAAACGTAGGAGCAGTTAATTTATTAGTAAATGATCAAAATGGAATTTTAATTTCTCCTAAAAACACAGATGAATTAAAAGCTGCAATACTGCATTTTATAAAACTGGATAAAGTTACGTTATTAGAAAAACAAAAAAAGTCATATGAGATTATTAAAACAAAATTTTTGTGGGATGATATTATTTTAACAACGCTCACTAAAATCAAAAAAATAAGCGAGAATTTAAAATAGAGAAATGAGGAAAATATTAAAAATAATCATCAACAATCTATTACGACTTATTCAAAAAAGACCAAATTGTGTTATTTCATTTGACGCTCACAATATCAAAACATTTCAAAATGATAATGGTAATGACATTCAATTTAACATTATAAATAAAAAAAATGAAGTACAAAATCAACAAGCAACCTGTCTTCCAGAGGAT
>CAIYSA010000129.1 GCA_903928655.1 uncultured Bacteroidota bacterium | reverse complement strand
TTTTTATTTTTTATTTATAAACACAAGATACTTAGTATCCCAAATAAGATTAAACTAAATTATTCTTTAATTATCTTAACACTTTGCTCTTTGTAATTTTGAATTATTTTCACAAAATACAAACCGCTAGTTTGATTTCTGATATCAATAGTTTGCTTACCTTTTTCAATTATTTCATTAAATAATATTTGCCCTAATGAATTACTAATAATTATAGTTGAAGAGTTAGTAAGTTCCAAATTAAAAATACCAATATTTGGATTTGGGTAAATAGTAATTAAATCATATAATGAATTTGATTCTTCAATACTAGTACATGTGTTTACATTTACAATAACTGTTGATGAGGCACTACAACCATAAATACTATTAACAATTAATGTGTAAATTGTAGTTGCAACGGGTGTAACTATTGTTGTAGAACCAGTTGTTCCATTACTCCAAGAATATGAAGTTGCAGTTGTTGATGCCGTTAATAAGGCATTTCCTCCAACACAAATTAGGGAATTAGTAGTTGTTGCTGTTACAGTTGGAATTGAATTTACGGTAACGGTGCTTATTGCAGCAATATTACTTATACAACCTAAAGTGTTTGTTCCTGTTACACTATAATTTGTATTTGCAGTTGGAGAAACTATTGCAGAACCACCAGAATACGTATAGGTACTAGCGCCAGCTGGAACCATTGTAAATGAATTACCTGAACAAATAGAACCACTATTTACTGTAACTACTGGTAAAGCATTTACAGTAAGCGAACTTACAGCGCCACTTAAACCAATGCAACCTAAAGCACTAGTACCTGTAACTGTGTAAGATGTATTTGCCGTTGGTGATACAATTGCACTAACGCTAGAATATGTATAAGTGGCAGCACCACTAGGAACTATTGTAAATGAATTACCTGAACAAATAGAACCACTATTTACTGTAACTATTGGTAATGGATTAAAAATTGTTGTAACACTGTTTGACAAAATAGTACATCCTACATTATTTAACTTTACAGAATAATTACCACTACTTGTGGTTGTATAAGTTGATAATGTTGCAGTTGGTATTGAAACAGATCCATTAAACCAAACGTATGTTGCACCAGCTAAAGTATTTGTATTTATTGCAACAGTGTTTCCAACACAAGTAGTTAGTGAACCAACAGTTGTTAAAGTTGCTGTTACTGATGGACAAGATATTTCATAAACAGAAACAGTACTACTTACTTCATTACCTAACACAATTAATGACTTACTATTAGGACTATCTTGTTGTTTAATATAGATAATCCCTTCTGGCCCTCTATCTCCTGTTAATCCAATTAAACCTCTATTATTTACATATTGAATAAATTGAGGGGTAGCTGGATTTGTAACATTAAAAACCATTAAACCACCAACTCTTTCCATGCTTACAAAGGCATAAACTTTTCCAGCTATTACAGCTGTTGTAACTCCTTCTGGTTCTGGTCCTTTATCATCACTTCTATCTTTTTTTATAATATTAGTAGTGCTGCTATTAAATATTGCGCCATAAGTTAAATCACCAGCAGTAATTTGTTCTAAATCGTCTCCGCTATCATATACTAAACTACCAGTAGTTGAATTCCAAATTGAAAATGAACGACCTCCAAACGCATATATTTCATCAAAATCCCCATCCCCATCACTATCACCTGATTTATTTGTACATTTTAATTTTCCTAAATTTGCATTTGTTTTCATTACTGATGCATAAGGAAACACAACTGGATCTAAAGAATAGGTAGCAGCTCCTATTGTTGTTTCTTCATTATTAGCTGCCCCATAATCAGCTCTCGCATCACCTTCGTTTGCTGTTATTAAATATTCGGATCCTCCAACATTAAAATGTGAAATTGCATCAGGTTGATACATCCCTTTAATTGGCCAATTAGCAATATTTATATTTGTTCCAGTATTTGTAGCATCTAATCCGCTATTTAAAGCGCTATGATCTTTAAACCCTAATGCTTTAATAGCTGTAATTGAATTGGTTGTTAAATTAACATATGCAATTGCATTATTTTCTTGAAGTGTTATATAAGCAATTGAATCATTTTCGGAAATTGTAATATATTCTGGTTCCATATCTTGAGCTACTGTTGAACCTGGACCATAAATTCTAACTCCATTAGCTTTTAATGTTGCAATTTGACTATTGAAAGCCGTAAAAAAAGCTGTAGTAACATTTGTACCAGTTAATGTAGCAATTCCACCTGAAATATTAATAATACTTACGGAGCCTTCAGGGTCAATTGTATAAGTTGAATTTGGTTGCCCTTCATTAGCCGTTAATACTTTTGTTCCAGCATGATTGAAAATTACCATATCTGGTAAAGCTCCAACTGTTACACTATTTTGATAAACACCACTTGTATTAAAAAATACAACTGAACCATTTAATTCGGGAATATTATTTTCTATAGCACAAGCTACAATTCCATTTTTTACTGCAACACTATTAATATTTCCATATGGCGAAATATCAATTGAACTTATTAATGTCATAGAAGCTGGATTTGAAAAATTAATGATGTCTAATTTTCTTCCAATTGAATTTGCTACAAATAATTTTTGAGATATAGGATCATGTGCAACAATTTCGGCTGAGTTTGTTGCGAAAGCACCATTTGAAAAACTAGAAATAAAACTCATGTTAATTTCTGAATTACCAATCGGTGTGCTATTTTCATTATCTCTGATGTGTATGGTTTGTTGATTAATTAATCCAATTGTAGCATTTACGGGGTTTTGCAATTTAATAACTAAATATTCTGCAGCTTCTGGTAATAAATCGTCAGTAATTGAAATTGTTACAGGTAATGAACCTGTTGAGCTTGGCGGAAAGTTAACTGTATAGGTTGCAAATGCATAATCACTTCCATTTGTAGCTGTTCCAAAAGGAATAACAACAACTTCTACTGAAGAAGCAAGCGTGTTTGAACTTGAAATGTCTATGCTTGCAGTCACAGTTCCTACTGATTCTAAAACATTTTGATTATCTACAGAAAATGCTAGGTTAGCAGGAGGTGGCGTATTTGTTAATGTTATTGAAGATGTACCATCAGTTAAAGTTCCAATTGTCCATGATCTAACTGTTGCATAAGTATTTGTTGATGTATTAAATGAACCAGTAGCTATTAAATTTAATGCACCTGGGTCACTTGCTAAAAAACTTGATGATAAAAGCTTACCTCCAATATATAAATCATTAATAGGTAATTGATACCCGCCTACTGCTGTAGTTGCTGTTCCAATACTTGTACCATAAAATACTGCATCTACAGGCACAGTTGAATTTGTTAAAGTACTGATGTCTGAGTTAAATACAGCAATACCATCAGCATTTGCTCCTCCATTTCCAAAGACACCGCTCAAAGCAAACGCTCCAAATCCATCACCATTTACTGTTGCAGTATTAATTGTTCTTATTTTTACACCTAATGGAGCCATAGAGCTTCCGCCTACATAAACAACATCACCAATATTAACAATTCCAGTATTAATATTAAAGCCATAAGATAAAACACCTCCAGAAACCCATCCACTTGATGCCGCCGTTCCATTATTACAAACTACCACGCTATATGGCGTAATCGAAAAGTCAATATATTTCGACGCTTTTAGCTCTAAATATTCAAACGGAGAATCATTACCTGCTGGGTTAACATGAAATTCACTAATAATTAACCCCGGATTTTGCGCTAATCCACTATTTACAATTATTGAGAATAGTAGAATTAAAAAACAAGATTGTTTTTTAAAAAAATAGTTTGTTTTTTTCATTAAATATGTTTTAAGTTTTAAATACAAAAGTCATTTACCTTTATATTTAAATCTTTAACATAAAATGAATTAATGGTTAAAAAAAATCATTTTTAAAATAACATAAAATGAACACTAAAAAAATCATTTTTTTAGTAATTCTATAAATAGGAGAAGGATAACAGAGCCTAACAAAGATTATTCTTCAGTTATTTTGCATTCAAAAAACAGTTAATTTTAGTAATAATAAAATTACTTTGTTAATTGCTTAAACACATCTTCTAATTTTTGTTCTTCTTTGTTGATGGTTAAAATGCTGATATCATTAGTTACCGCATAATTAAAAATAGCTTTTCTTACATCATTATCTATGTCTGAAATTATTTTCCATGTTTTCCCCTCAATTAAAATAGCGTCTTCAACGCCATCTATTTTTTTAATTTGAGAAACCATCACATCTTTATCAAACTCAACAGTAATAATTTGTTTGGTAGTGTTTTTTTGTAAGGATTGAGTTTGCTCATTCGCCACAATTTCTCCTTTATTAATAATAATAACACGGTCACACACAGCTTCAACTTCTTGCATAATGTGGGTGCTTAACATTACTGTTTTTTCTTTTCCAAGTTTTTTAATAAGCTCTCGTATTTCCTCTAATTGGTTTGGATCTAAACCTGTTGTTGGTTCATCCATTATTAAAACTTTAGGGTCGTGTATAATTGCTTGAGCCAAACCTACTCGCTGACGATAACCCTTTGATAATGCTCCAATTTTTTTATTTTGTTCGATTTGCAAACCAGTAGTTTCTATCATTTCTTTCACTCGCTCTTTTACATTTTTTACCTTGTAAAGATTACCGATAAATTCCAAAAACTCTTTCACATACATATCCAAATACAAAGGATTATGTTCTGGTAAATAACCAATTTGTTTTCTTACTTCAATACTTTGTTCATTCGTATCAAACCCACACACTTTGGCAGAACCTTCAGTGGCTGGTATATAGCAAGTTAAAATTTTCATCATGGTACTTTTCCCAGCACCATTCGGGCCCAAAAAACCAACAATTTCATTTTTCCCAATTTCAAATGATACGTTATTTAAGGCTTTTTGAGTGCCATATAATTTTGTGATGTTATTTACAATAATCGACATAATTAAAAATATATTTTATTTCAATTCAAATTTAATGATTTTATGAGCCTTTTTAAATATTATATAATAAATTTGCTAGATGCAAGGTTTAGTAATGAAATCTACTGGGAGTTGGTATTTGGTGAAAGCTGATAATGGCTCATTGTTGGAATGTAGATTAAAAGGGAAAATTAGGTTAGAGGATCGTAAAACTACTAATCCTGTTGCTGTTGGCGATATCGTTGAATTGCAAATGGATGCTGATGGAAGCAATCAAATTGTTACAATTTTGCCACGCAAAAATTATATTATCCGTAAATCAATTAATTTATCAAAGCAAGCTCACATTATTGCAAGTAATTTAGATCAGGCAATATTAGTGGCAACTTTGGTGGCTCCTCGTACTTCCTTAGGTTTTATAGATCGTTTTTTGGTCACTGCTGAAGCGTATAGCATTAATGCCAAAATTGTGTTTAATAAATGTGATGTGTTAGATGAAGAAATGATTGAACTTCAAAACGACATTATTAAATTATATACCGATATTGGGTATCAATGTTACTCTATCAGCTCATTTAATACCGATGATGTTGAAATGATTAAAGGATTATTAAAAGACAAAACAACACTTTTATCAGGTCATAGTGGAGTGGGGAAGACGACTTTAATAAACGCTATTGATAGTAAATTAGATTTAAGGACGGGAGATATTTCATCAGCTCATCTTAAAGGAATGCATACAACTACTTTTGCCGAATTATTTCCTCTATCATTTGGAGGAAACATTATTGATTCACCTGGGATTAAAGAATTAGGTTTAGTGGAAATGAAAAAGGAAGAAATTGGACATTATTTCCCTGAAATAAGAGCTTTATTAAATCAATGTAAATTTAATAATTGCATTCATGTTAACGAACCACATTGCGCTATTTTAAAGGCGGTACAAGAAGGACGTATTTCTGAAGAACGTTATCAAAGTTATTTGGGAATTTTAAATGGCGAAGAAATGGAATGGAATGAATGGGAAATAAGGTAAAAAAAACACTTATTAGATTTTTCCAATAAGTGTTCGTTATAAAATTTAATTTATATTAAGTTCCAGACAACATTGAGTAAGATACATTTTCCGGATGCTCTTCTGGTTTAATACTTAATACAGGTACTTTTGAGTGATGTATAACTTGTAGGGCATAGTTCCCTAAAAAGAATCCACTTATTTCATTATCTTGGTCTGTCATAATTGAAATTAAATCTCCATCCATTTTTTCGCAATAATTTACAGTTTCAACTGCTCTGTTTTTTACATTTTCACGTAATTCAGTTTTGCAAACTACACCTGCTTTTGCAGCAGCAGTTTCAACTTGATGCAACATTACTTCCATAGCAGGTTTCTTGCTTCCTTCATCACTTGATAATAAACCTATCGCGAAAATTTGAGCTGTAAATTGTTTTGCTAATTCTATTGTCAAAACTACTTTATGTCTTGAATGTTCTGAAGTATCAATTGGTAAAATGATTTTATGGTAACCTAAGTTGCTTGCAAATTGACTCATTGTTAAAACAGGGCAAGGACTTTTAGTTATAACTTTTAAAGCATTGCTGCCAATAGTTAAATCTTCCCAAGCACTGTAGCCATGAGTTCCCATAACAATTAAATCTGCTTTAATTTCTTTGGCAAATTTTACTATTTCAGTTGTTGGATTTCCTGAATTTACTACCGTGGTAATATTTACACCATATTCTTTTCTAATATCACCTGCTAATTCTTCTAATTTTTTCTCAACTGCACTTGATGCTTTTTCAACATTCACAACTTGATACACTGGTAGCTGATCCTTGAAAGAATCATTCCTTGAAGTAGGGTGTTCGTATATTATAAAGTCATGTACGCTTGGTTTAAGCTCATATATGGTCGGGAGCCAGAG
>CAIYSA010000128.1 GCA_903928655.1 uncultured Bacteroidota bacterium | reverse complement strand
TTTTTTTTATTTCAAAAGTTACCTGCTGCTTTTTTTGCTGGATTACGCATTCATTATTTTGATGCTGATAAATGCGTGGTACGCATTCACTATTCTTGGTTTAGTATGAACCCATTTAAATCCATCTACTTTGCTGTAGAAGCGATGGCGGCCGAAATGTGTAGTGGGATGTTGGCGTTTGGGCAAGTGTATCAACGAACGCCTAAAGTAAGTATGTTAGTGGTGAAAATGGAAGTGTCATTTGTAAAAAAAGCAACAGGGATTATCTTATTTACTTGCGAGGATGGCAAGGCTATTCAAAATACTATTCATGAAGCAATAAGCACTAAAGAAGGAAAAATATTAGTGTCTAAATCGATTGGACGAAATCAACAAAATGAAGTTGTTGCAGAATTTAATATTACTTGGAGCTTTAAAGCGAAAATGTAATTTATTTTTTATCTAACAATTTTTGAATTTCCTTTGTTTCAGAAGGTGTAATAAAATATTCTAAAAATCTTTTATCGTCTTCCTTTCTTACACTTGCAATTAAAGGTTGATTGCCATTGGTTATAATTTGATACTTTTCATTAATACCATTAATCACATCACTTCGAACTTTTTTCTGTAAGCCTACATTTTTATCCTTGATACCTAAGACATGATTAATTTGATGAATTTCAACTTTTATATCGTCTTTAGCTGACTTTAAAAGCATTTCAATCAAAGAAATTTCCGTGCCAACAAAGGCCTGACTCACCGATTTTGTTTTTAATACTTTAAGTTGCGATTGAATAATTTTTTGTTTTATTCTTTGTCTAAATACACCTATGATTAATAATACCAATAATAATAATACTATTGCTAATGCGACATATTTGTCCATGTCGGTATCTCTTCTCCAAATAGGAAAATTCAACATTTCAAAATTGGGTAAATTGAATGCAGTTGTTTCAAAACGTTCAATACTAGGAATATAAAAATATATTTGACCCTTATACTCAAATGCATCTCGCATCGGTAAACGCCTTACAAAAAATTGATTCACTTCGGCCTTTGTTGATCTATATATTTTATTATCTATAAAGTTGAAATAATATAATTCATCATTGATTATATGAATTATCCCGTTTTGTACAGACAAAAAATTAGTAGGATAGGGATCGGATGAAATGATTTTCTGAGCTTTAGGATCAAGTACACCTAACATAACCCACTCTTTTTGATTCAAATCCAAATAATAACTTTCGTATTGACTAAAATCCACTTCAGTGGTAACTTTTAACCCCGCATTGATATATTTTTGTATAGGAACATATATCCTTCCTTCATTCTTCGAAAGCCACTGATATCCATTTGCAAAAATTTCTTTATTTAAAGGAATGATATCCCACTGTTTATCAAAGAAACTAAAGCCCCTTAAATGTCCATTCGTTTTCCAAAAACCATAACCGCCATAACTATATAACTGTTCCTTGTATAAAAAATTAAAACTGCCAATATTGTAGTTGATATTGATGGTCTGATCAATTCGACGAAATTTAAGTGAACTATCTATCGTGCCAACCCATTTATATATAAAACCTGTTTGTTGTATATTAATATATAGATTTTGATCATCCTTGATGATTTCTTGGCCATTGGGCATATAGAGGGTGCCATCTGTTGGAATTAAATTATTGGCATCTGACAACTGGATATTGGTATGTAAATCCTTTAGCTCTATAATCTTGTTTAAAAAGGGGGTACTTTTAATATAATAGACGGAATCTAAGTCACGACTTTGAGCAGATAATTGTGTAAAACCTATTATTGTCAGAAAAGGGGCTAAAAATATAATTTTTATGTAACTCATTGATATTCAATTATAAAATAGGTAAATAACTTATTAAGATTTATAAAATTTATTCTAAAGATAAGAAATAACCTATTAGTAAACTTAATTTGTAACTTAATTACATAAAT
>CAIYSA010000127.1 GCA_903928655.1 uncultured Bacteroidota bacterium | reverse complement strand
ATATAATTTAATTTTATTAATAACTCTTGAAGATTATTAAAAAATAATGCTTCAACATCAGGAGTAAAAAAATGGGCTAATTCATCAGTATATTGGCTTAAAATAACGGTTTTCATTGCGGGAATTTGAAAATTTCTTCTTGTATAAGTATCTTCATTTAAAGTAGAAAGAAAACAAAGTGCAACTTTTGCACCAGATATAGCATAACGATATTCATTACCAATTGCAGGTGAAATTGGGAAAAAACTATGTAAAGGACTGTTAGGACTTAGTTTATCTTGAAGTGGAGACCATCCTCCTCCAAAAATTTTTAAATCGAACCCTTGTTTACATATGGCTTCTAACATTTCAACTCGACCATCATCTTCATAATGACCGGCAAAGACAACATCACATTTAAAATTATTCGGTATTGTATCATATGGTTCAGGATAATCAACCTGTGGTATAAAATAGGGCATTAAGATAAATGTATTTCGTGAACCATATTTTTTATAATCTATGAGATTGCTTTTCCTAAATGCAAAATGAATGTCAAAATATCTTATATTACTAATATAATTGCGCCATATACTTGATTTTGCATTTTTACTAAAAGGGTTGTCATTAGAATATTGGACAAAAACAGTATCTGGTAATGATATTCTTAATTTCTTTAAAGTACGTGGTGAAATTAAAGTAACATTATAAAACCATATAATATCTGGTTTTATTTTTTTTGATTGGCTAATTAATCTATGATTTATACTCCAAACAATTGGCCCGTAACTCAGTCTATATTCTATTCGATGCCATAAAGAATGATATATTGGTTCACTAACCCCTTTAATAAAAAAACGAAAATCTTCAAACCAACCAAACCTATTCACATTACATCCAAGCAACTCTAAGGCCTTGGCACAAGCTTCTTGGTACCAATCCCACATATAATCACCAACTATTAATATTTTTTTGCCTCCCAAGTTTCTCACTTCTATTTAATTATATTATTTACTTAAAAAATCAAAATCTTTAAAATCAGCTGTATGTTCATCATTCATTTCAGGTGTCCAAGCGGGTGTTGGCATATTTAATATATATGCATTATCATTACCAAGGTTTTGTAATGCCGCAGGAATGCCTGTTGGAACTATTACAGTCCTAAAGTCATAATCATCACCACTATAAAAAACTTGATAAGTATCATTTATTTTAAGAATAAATCGAGCATTCCCCTTGATACAAGTAAAGCAACCAGTTCGTATATAATGTAAATGTGGTCCTTTGATTTTATTTTTTTGAATCACAGTAAGATAAACTTGTTCGGGTTTCATTTTTTCTGAAAAGAAATTTTCATGGACATTATAAATAGGAAGTAGAAATCCATTTATTTCATCTTTACTATCTTTAGTTAAAAATTTTTTATTTATTTTTGTTAGTATTTTCATAAAATATATGTTTTTAAAATTAAATGTAAATTTCTGAATTTAATAATAATTTTCCACCTTGATCTTTTTCTGAAAGATTTGGAGTCAAATTTAACAAGGGCCAATTAATATTTAATTCCGGATCTGACCATAGTAATATTCTTTCAAATTCCTGATGTCGATATTCGGTAACGCTATAAAAAATGTCAGCATAATCACTAATTACATAAAAACCATGTGCAAAACCGGGTGGTATCCATAAAGATAAACCATCTTCTGAATTGAGATTAAAAGTAGCACTTTGTCCGAAAGTATTTGAATTTTTTCTTAAATCAACTACTACATCAAATACTAATCCACTAATTACACGAACAAGTTTCCCTTGAGGATATTGAATTTGATAATGTAATCCTCTTAGTACGTTTTTATAGGATTTTAAGAAATTATCTTGTACAAATTGAATGTTCTTTTTTAAAACATGATTTATTTCATTTTTATCCCCATTTGTAGTAAAGCATTCATCAGTAATAATTTGATTAGGTTTTAATAATAAAACATTTGTTAAATGACGACTAATTATTTGCATGTATAAATAAATTTTAAATTATATTATTAAATATGATATCAACACCAATTTTAGCATGCCAAATGTTTGCAGTTTTAAATGCCTCTTGGCTCATTTTCTTTTTTATTAAATGATTTT
>CAIYSA010000126.1 GCA_903928655.1 uncultured Bacteroidota bacterium | reverse complement strand
GCGGCAACATCTTGACTATATAAATGGTCAGAATTGAAGAGGAAGAAAGCAGTAATAAGAATTAGCTGTTTTAAATAAACTTTAAATGCTTTGTTAATTGTATGCATATATGTTGATTTTTCTTTTGTCACAAAAATGTCAGAGGGCTTTATTTTCACGCGGCAAAATTATAAGAATACCTATTTCATCGGCAAATTATATTTACATTTTTTTAAGAAATACACAATTTAAAAAGATTCTAAACAAATGATTTATGTATATGATTTTCATAAGATTAAAATTTAAAGTACTTCGGCTAAGAGTAAAAGTGTTAGTAACAAGGCCAGTTTATCAACAAGATTTGGTGTGAATGAAGGGAATTATTGCACATTAAATTTTGAAATCGGGTAAGTTGATGATTGAAATTTAGTTGGAATTTTAACTTAATAATTTAAGATTTGAATTTCATTGAATTATTAAATGTAACTTAAGAAAATAAGAAGGTGTTCTCTATTAAAATGTTTTGGCCTAGTTGTGGCTTTTATACTTTTCGGGCACAGGGAATAATAGTTTAAATTCATCTAAACTTAAAGCATCATCTAAGTTGAAATTTCCTATTTTAGTTCTAATAAGGTTTTTTAGGTAGGCCACATTGTTGAGTTTCAATCCAAAATCACGTGCTATTGCTCTAATATAAGTTCCTTTTGAACATAATACCCTAAAGTTAATATTAATTACAGCCTCCTTTCTTTCGATATTGGTAATTTCAAACTCAATAATTTCAATTTCCCGGGCCTTTATTTCTGCGTTTTCTCCTCTCCTTGCTTTCAAATAAGCACGCTCGCCATCAATTTTCTTAGCAGAATATAATGGTGCTATTTGATTTTGAACGCCTATAAAATCATGGGCCAACTCAATTATTTCTTCATTACTAATGTTACCGCTATTTATTGATTCAGAAATCTCAGTTTCAAGATCAAATGATGGTGTTGTTTGCCCCAAAACGATGGTGCCCGTATATTCTTTATTTAAACCTTGATAGTTATCAATTTGCTTGGTCATTTTACCAGAACATAGAATTAATAAGCCAGTTGCTAAGGGATCTAGCGTGCCGGCATGTCCAAGTTTTACATTAATAGATTTACGAATATAATTGACCACATCAAATGATGTCCATTTGATTGGTTTATCTATTAATAAAATAGATCCGTCTTTGAGCGCATCTAATGTTAATTCTTCTTTGTTCAAAATACTAAAGCATTCCTAATTTGATGCCCATGAAATGAAGAATTAGAATGGTTAAACCTATTACAATTCTGTAATACCCAAACACTTTAAAACCGTATTTTGTGAGATAGCCAATAAAGTATTTAATTGCGAGTACGCCAACTAAAAATGCAACAACATTTCCTAGCACAAGCAAATGTACCTGATTAGATTCAAAACTTGCACCGTCTTTTATATAAGAGAAAAGTTTATATACTGAGGCGCTAAAAATAGTTGGAACGGCTAATAGGAATGAAAACTCAGCAGCTTTTTTACGAGTTAACTTTTGAGAAAGGCCGCCGATAATTGTGGCAGCAGATCTTGACACACCCGGTATCATGGATATTGTTTGAAACAGCCCTATTTTTAATGCTTTTTTATTATCCAGTGCTTCTTCATCTTCTTCTTTTACTTCGAACCATTTATCTACGAAAAGTAAAAGAACTCCGCCAATTACCAAGGAAATGGCCACTGTAATTACATTTTCCAAGAACCCATCAATGGTATGTTTAAATAAAAAGTAAAAAATTGGCGCAGGAATAAAAGCGATGAAAAGTTTAAAATAAAAATCAAAGCTTTGAAAAAAGTCTTTCCAATAAAGTACCATAACAGATAGTATACATCCAAATTGAATGCTGACTAAAAAAAACTTTGTGAATTCTTTTGTAGATTGATCTTGAATAAGGCCCATGATTGAGGAGCCTATGATAAGATGACCAGTAGAAGAAACCGGTAAAAATTCGGTTAGTCCTTCGATGATGGCCAAAATTAACGCATGGATAATTGTCATTCTTTTGTATATCTTTGAAATTTATCTATTTATCCTTTGGCTTACGCATTATTGCGATAATCTCAATGATAAATCCAGCCAAGATTACCAAAGGTGCGATTGTTAGTCTGCGAGAACTAAAAATTTCATCGTCAAAAACCGTTATATCATCCGATCCTCCACCAATCATTAAAATATTTCCAATAATGATT
>CAIYSA010000125.1 GCA_903928655.1 uncultured Bacteroidota bacterium | reverse complement strand
TTTGAATCATCCACCTCAATTACCCATGCATTACCCATATTTGTAGATTTCCATGAGTCTGGCATATGTGTTCCGCACATAAAATAGCCTGGGTTATCATTAACTACCTCTTGAGTTGGATAAGCAACATGGATGTGACCCAAAAGCCAAATGTCTACGCCTGCGGCTTTTAATTCAGTCTCGCTCATGTTAAAATATTTTTCATCTTCATCACGGCCTAGTCCATCAACATTACCATGCGCAATACCTATATTAATGGCATTAGCAGGCTTTTCTTCATTAGCAACCCATCCGATCATATTTTGTTGAGAATGTAATGTTCTGCAGGCTGCTGGGTAAAATCTAACTTCTTGTTCACCCACTGAATCAATAAAAACATTGTATTGATCTAATACAATAATTTTTTCAGCATTCACATTTGCTTTGAAATAATGCCATAAACTATCAGCAGCATCAATATAATGATCATGATTACCTGGTATTATAATTACTTTCTCTTTGAATGCTTTTAATATTTTAATTACTTCTGTAGTTTTTGACTTGTTTAATTTAGTAATATCAAATAAATCACCGGCAATGACTAAATAATTGGCCAACTCTTTGTTTCCTTCTTCAACTATTCTTTTTAAAGAGTCTAAACGCTCTTTTACAAGTTCTGTTTTGGCTTGTGATACTGAATTGTAACTTATGCCAATATGATTATCGGCGGTATGTATGATTTTTATACTCATAATAGCTAGTATTTAAGGTTTTTTAGGGGGATTCTAAATTTACGAAATTTATTAATATAAATAGGCAAATAATCTACCATTGAAATTTTAATCAATTATGTACAAAGTCACTATAGCTATATTATCATAATTGGTTGAAAATGAGAGTATGCACTGTTGTTTTCGGCAGCTGTCATACCCATTATAATTTTGATAAATGTTCTTACGAAATTGGCCATTATATAATTCATAACTAAGGTATTTGTAGGAATGTGTCGGCAGTGTTTGTCGACTTGTATAATCAATAATTTTCTCATAATCTAACCTATCGCATTGTAGGGTATCAAAGCCGGTTTCTAATTTAATTGAATCAAGTAGTACTTTCCCATTCTCGGTTAAGACCTCATTAAAATGATGTTGCAGATTATTCCAGGAGTAATGCTTCATTTTAATGGCTTGCGCCTGTGAAAAAGCAGTTAAGCCAAAAAAAGTAAAAACCAGGCTTATTAATAATTTCATCGCTTTAATGTTTAATTATACATGATATACTAAAGTACTCTTATCAATCTTCTTGCTTTTGGAAGCAAGCTTTGATTTGTATTGTTTAAATTCCTTGTATTTTTCAAATGGGAAATCACATAATGTAATTTCTGCTTTGTTGTATGCAATATCTTCAATGGTGGTTACCGTCTCTAAAAAGTCATGTTCCGATAAGCCTGTATTTTTAAACTTTTGCCACTTTTTTAATTTATCATTTTCGTATTTAAGTACTAAATTATATTTACCCAATTTTGACTTATATAACTCAATTAAAAATTCTTCGGTGAAACCTTCTGGATTTTGCTTAAATAACTCAAACAAGTATTTACCTCCTACTTTTCTTGGGAACGAATGTTCCTCCACCAATTTTGTATTTGCTGGATCGTTTCTTAAACTTTCTAATGCAGCTTCACTAATTTTACCGCTATAAAGTGCGTCATTGCTGGGTAAATACCAAATGCCTGCACCCAATAAGGTTTCGTACAAACCTTTTTGTCCCTCATTAATATCTGCACTAAAATATCTATCATGTGTTGATGATATAATATTGTGCAATACCATTACTCTTTCTTCTAATAAATTGTTTTTCATAAGTTTATTTTTTAATTATTTGTTTACTTTTTGTTTACTACTACCTTTCAATGTCTATATTGGTATTAAATCTATTTATTGTTTTTATTTGGGTCATTAATATCTTTACTAAAATTATAATGTTGTATAATACTATAATTATTTCTTAGCAATAGTGTCATAGATGACCTCAATATTTTCAAATGTTTTGAGTTCATCTTTTTTAGGGTACTTGTTTACGAAATTCACAGTATACTTGTAAAGCAACAAATCATATTGTTTTTTAGAAACTTGTTTGCCCTCCCAGCTATAAACCCGGATGCTCGTTGTTCTGCAAGACGTAACCAACAAAATAATTATTGATAATCCTAATACCTTTTTCATAATCGTTATTCTAAAATTATTTGTTTACTTTTTTTCAATAGGAGTATTAATTCCATTGATTTTTTAGCAGTGTTATATTTGCGTGTACGGAAATGTATCAGTATCCTCAGAAA
>CAIYSA010000124.1 GCA_903928655.1 uncultured Bacteroidota bacterium | reverse complement strand
TTTACGATCCAATATTATCAAGAGACCAAACCATTTCTTGTGCTAGTTGTCATTTGCAAGCTACTGGATTTACGCATGTAGATCATGATTTGAGCCATGGAATTGATGGAAAAATTGGTCAACGTAATTCGTTAGCTATTGTAAACTTAGCTTGGCAAAAAAATTTTATGTGGGATGGCGGTGTCAATCATTTAGATGTTCAACCACTTGCGCCAATAACAAGTAAAATGGAAATGGATGAAACTCTAGAAAATGTTGTTCAAAAATTGAATGCTTCAACATTTTACAAATCATTATTTAAAAAAGTATTTAAGGATACTATTATTACTGGGCAAAAAACATTATTAGCCTTATCTCAATTTGTTATACAATTAAATTCTTCAAATTCTAAATATGATAAATACATCCGAAAAGAAATTGGTGGAGAGTTTACCGAACAAGAAAAAAGAGGCTTAACTATTTTCAGAAAAAACTGCGCCAATTGCCATAAAGAACCTTTATTTACAAGTGAAACATTTGAAAACAATGGCTTACCAATTGACACTACACTGAATGATTTAGGAAGAATGAAAATAACCCAAAACCCAAATGATTCATTAAAATTTAAAGTTCCTAGTTTACGCAATATTCAATTTACATTTCCATATATGCATGATGGTAGATTTAAAAAACTTTCGGAAGTTGTAAATCATTATGTAAGCAGCATTAAAAACAGTAAAACATTATCTGATAAATTAAAAGGTAAACCAATAATTTTATCTCATGAACAAAAAATTGACTTAATTGTATTCTTAATGACACTTACTGATAACGAATTTCTATTTAATAAAAGATTTGGGTATCCATTAGAAAATAAAAATAAATACTAGCGAAGGAATTAAACTTTAAAATCGTCTAACAATAAAACATAAACCTTTCCCATATGAAAAACATCAACTTGAAAACGCTCACATCATTATTTAGTATTTTAGTTTTGTCTTATACGATAAAAGCTCAATCCTACAATACATTATGGATTCCTGATACACTTAGGGGTACAAACTTTAACCTAGCATTAAAAGATACCTTTGCACAAATTGTAACAACTGGTAACCAAACTATAACAGGTGGAATAAATGGTAAAATATGGGGACCAACTTTATTTTTCAATAAAGGAGATTCAGTACATTTTAATGTACATAATTATTTAAACGATTCTACTACAATTCATTGGCATGGCATGCATTTACCAGCAGTTATGGATGGAGGTCCTCACCAAGTAATACCTCCAGGTACAATTTGGAAACCGTATTGGAAAGTTACCAATAATGCTGCAACTTATTGGTATCATCCACATTTACATGAAATGACGGAAAAGCAAATTACGAGTGGTTTAGGTGGTTTAATTATAGTAAGAGATAATGTTGAATCAGCTTTGGCTTTACCCAGAAAATATAGTGTAGATGATATTCCATTAGTATTAACGGATAGAAAATTTACATCATTAAATCAATTTTCGATTGCGCCATACGGTGATAGCATGTTGGTAAATGGAACATTGAGAGCTCAATATAATGTTCCGGCTCAGGTTGTAAGATTCCGAATTTTAAATGGTGCTATTGAACGTTCATATAACATTGGATTTAGCGATAATAGAAACTTTTCAGTAATAACTTCTGATGGCGGATTATTAAATGCACCTGTTTCTGTAAATAGATATATTTTGCATGCCGGCGAACGAATTGAAATACTTGTAAGTTTCGTTGGGCAATTAGGTCAATCTTATGACTTGAAAGCTTTTAATACTGCATTAACAAATAGTATTGCTGGAGGCGAAACTTTTACTACAGGTCCTTTTGGTAGCTTTTTAAATCATAAAGATTTTACAATGTTACATGTAAATGTTGTTGCTCAAACATCTTCGCCAATTTTAACAATCCCTTCAACATTAACAACCAATACACTATTAAGTGCTGGAAGTGCAGTAATTACGAGGTCACTTACCATTAGTGATAGCACTGGGGTAACAAACCCGGTTATACTTGGGCCTAATGCATTTGTATTAAACCATAAATTATTTAATATCAATTATATTAATTATACCGTACCATTAAACAATACCGAAATTTGGCAAATTACAAGTTCATCAGGGTTTGGTCATCCATTTCATATACACGATGTTGAATTTAATATTCTCTCAGTTAATGGAGTTGCTCCTACTGCTGCTCAAGCTGGTTGGAAAGATGTTGTATTTATTCCAGCTAAAACGGGACCTACAAATTCGGTTGTTAAATTTATTGCAAAATTTGATGATTTTGCTGACGCAACTCATCCCTTTATGTTTCACTGCCATATTGCATTGCATGAAGATGAAGGTATGATGGGGCAGTTTGTTGTTACAAGCACTAATACGGCTATTGGAATAAATGAAAAAACTAAAGATCCTAAAGATTTTTTCTTATATCCTAATCCTGCAAATGATAAATTATATATTTCATTTGTTGATCCATCAATGGTTGCTTATTATATTAGAATAACAAATTCTGTTGGAAAAACAATCTATATGCTTCCTCGTCCTGAATTATCAAACGGACTTGACATTAGTAGTTTATCGTCAGGAATTTATTTTATTCAATTAACAGATGAAAAAACAAAACTGACAACAACTAAAAAATTCATAAAAGAATAATTAATGAAGCTTTTAAAAAAAATTTCAATATTATCATTAAGTATTTTACTTATTTCGAATTATTTTATAATTAATGGTTATTCTATTAAAAAAAATAATATTGAGATTAAAAACTTTAGTTTAAAAAATACTGATGGGAAATATATTTCGTTAACCGATTTCAAGGATGCAAAGGGATTTATTATTGTATTTACCTGCAATCATTGCCCTTTTGCAAAATTGTACCCAACAAGATTTAACGAATTAAATTCAAAGTATAAACCTTTAGGAATTCCATTAATTGCAATTAGCTCCACAGATACAATAATGTATGAAGAGGATACTTATTCGAAGATGGTAAGTAAAGCGTTGAATGAAAAATTTAATTTTCCATATCTATTTGATGTGGAACAATTGGTTGCTAAAAATTTTAATGCTCAAAAAACGCCTCACGCTTTTGTAATTTGGAAAGAAAATGAAAAATGGGTTATCAAATACAGCGGAGCAATTGATGATAATGGAGCAGAACCAAAAAAAGTTCAAATTCACTTTGTTGGTGATGCAGTTTCAGCATTATTAAATAAAAAGCCAGTTGAAATTAGTGAGACAAAATCAATTGGCTGTCAAATTTATTTTAGAAAATAATTAATTAAAAACGCATTAAACATCAAGCATTTTTTTTAATCCAAAATAAATATATGAAAATCATTTTTACAATTATTTTATTTTCAATTATTACTCTAAAAATTAGTGCTCAAAGAAATGTGGTTTTAATTATTGCCGACGACTTAGGTCCAGATTATTTTAGTTTTAATGAAGATCATATAGATACTGTTGACGTTCCTAATATTAGGTCGTTGTTAAAAAAAGGAATTCGATTTAAAAATGCAATGTCGAATCCAGTATGTTCAGCAACACGTTCTGGTATTTTAACAGGAAGATATGGATTTAGAACTGGAGTTGGTGGAATAGTTGGTGGAATAGGAGGCTCAAACCAATTAGATACAGCTGAAGTTACAATACCACGTTTGCTAAAAAAGTATAATACTAATATTGCAAAAGCAGATATTGGGAAATGGCATTTACATCAACCTGCACCTTTATCACATTTAACATATCCAAACGTAATGGGATATGATAGATTTGAAGGTCCGTTTATTGGTCAATTGCCAAGCTATACAAACTGGACAAAATACACAAATGGAATTTCGAGCACAGTAACAACATATGCTACGACTGAAAATGTAAATAATGCAACAGCATGGGTAAGATCGCAAAGCTCAAAACCATTTTTTTTATGGCTTGCATTTAATGCGCCGCATGAACCTCTTCATTTACCGCCAGCCGCATTGCACACCTATATAACTTTATCTGGTACTGCAGGAGATATTAATTTAAATCCTAAGTCCTATTTTAAAGCAATGATACAAGCCATGGATCATGAAATAGGTAGATTATTTGATAGTTTACGAGTTATGAATAAAATGGATAGCACTGATATTATTTTTATTGGAGATAATGGAAACACAGAAAGAACAGCTCAAATTACAAATTTAACTAAAGCAAAAGGTACAATCTATCAATATGGCGTTCATGTTCCATTTATTATTTCTGGCCCATCAGTTATTAGTCCAAATAGATCAACTGATGCATTGGTTAACACAACGGATATTTTTGCCACAGTATTAGAATTGTTTGGATATAATACTTGGCCTTCACAAATTTCAGTTTCAAAACCAGTTGACAGTAAAAGTATTTTACCAATAATTAAAAATACTGCAACAAGTATTAGGCCTTGGTCATTTTGTGAAATTTTTAAATTAATTTCTGATTCTGCTGATGGAAAAGCAATGCGAAATTTAGATTATAAACTTATACGATTTGATTATGGTAAAGAAGAATTTTATAATTTAACTTTAGATCCTTTGGAAAACAATAACTTACTTACTATGTCAATGACAACAACAGATGTATCAAATTATTATTATTTATGTAATGAGATGACAACTTTAACTGGCAGTGGGGCATTTTGTTTAACAGGCGTTGATGTAAAAGAAAGTAATAAAATTAATAATGCATTTTCTGTGAGCCCAAATCCATTTTCAACTTTTATTAAAATTTCATCAAATACTGAAAATGAATTTATGGAATTAATTAACTGCTACGGACAAATTATTTACTCAGGTAATTTAATTGAAAAACAAAATTTTTCTGATTTACCAAATGGTTTATATTTTATAAATAAACTTAATGGAAAGGAAAAAGTAATAAAATTAATTAAAGAATAAAATAATAAAATAAAAACAACAAACGCTAAAACACCTAAATTAAATTATGAAAAGAAAAATCACATGTCTATTAGGAGCAAGTATAATTGCTTCAACTTCATTGGCTCAAGTTAGCCCAGCCATTTCATCTTGGCTAAGAAATACAACTGGCATAATAGGCCGTCATTATGTTAGTGGCAATTCAACGCCAATAAACGACACCTATCTTGCAAATGTGCAAACTGTTAAATACTCAACAAACTTTGTTTATGTAAATTGTACTGGCATTCCTTCCTATGTAATTGGGCCATATTTAGATGGTAATACAAATCAAGGCGGTGATAATGCTAACCTTTATAAAATACCTTTAGTTCCAGTTGCAAATACAGGTTCTTTATCTCCAACAACAGGAGGTACAATTGGTATATTTATAAATGGTGTTTCTTTATTCGATTACAGAGATGGTGTTTCTTGGAAAAACTCTACGAGTTCATTATGTGGAGGACCAATCTTTCCTCCTTGCGTAGGAGATGGAATTTGGAATAGAGATGCGGTTGTAGGCGAACGTTTAGGATTTGATTGTGCAAAAGGACATCCTGCAATGACCAATTACCACCATCATCAAAATCCGAGTGCTTTTAATTTAGACTTAACTGTTATTTCAACTATTTGTAATTTATATGCATCAGATGCATTATATGTAATTAATCCAACAGTTCACTCTCCTTTAATTGGATATGCTTATGATGGTTTCCCAATTTATGGTGCGTATGGATATAAAAATGTTGATGGTACTGGTGGAATAGTTCGTATGAAATCTAGTTTCACTTTAAGAAGTATGACAACAAGAACTACTTTATATACAAGTACTGTAACTGTTACTTCTGGGCCTCCTGTAAATGCAACTTATCCTTTAGGCTATTTTAAAGAAGATTATCAGTACGTTCCAACTACAACATTAACTCCAGATTATTTGGATATACACAACGGAAGATTTTGTGTAACTCCAGAATATCCATTAGGCACATATTGCTATTTTGCAACAGTTGATGCTAACCATAATTCAGCATATCCATATGTAGTTGGTCCAACTTTTTATGGTGTAAAAAATGTAACTAAGCCAACATCTATTACTGAAACAACAACAACCTATACAACTGCTGCTACAACAGGTATACAAAATTCTAGTTTAGAAATGGCAATAAATATTTATCCAAATCCGAGTGCTGATTTAATAATGATTCAATCAAATGAATTACTAAAAAACGATCTGCAAGTTGAATTGAGTAATGTTACAGGGCAAATAGTTGCTAAAAAAGAATTTTATCAAGGTAGTACAATTTGTTATTTTGAAACAACAGGTCTTTACAACGGAACTTATTTTTTAACTGTAATTGACAAAGGAGCAAAAAAAACATTCAAAGTGATTATTAATCGTTAAAATGTATTGTAAATAATGTTAAAAGCATCAAGTAAAAAAAACTTGGTGCTTTTTTCGTTAAATTTATAATAATCAAACTAACTTCTATTAAAATAACCTCATAAAAAAAGGATATTGAATTAAATTCAATATCCTTTTTTTATGTAACGAGAATTGAAAAATTAAACTGCATAATTTCTCTCTCCAAAAATCTTACTCCCAACTCTTATAAGTGTTGAACCTTCCTTAATGGCAAGCTCATAATCAGAACTCATTCCAATACTTAAAATAGGGAAATTAGGAAATTTCATTTTATAAATATTTGCACTTCTAAACTCATTCTTAATTTGTTCAACATCATCTGTATTTGATGCCATTGCCATAAATCCTTTAATAGAAATATTTTTTAATTCTGAAAATTCTTTTGAACTTAACAACTCCGTTGCCTCTTCAAAATTTAAACCAAATTTTGTTTCCTCTTTTGCGATATATAATTGTAGTAAACAACTAATAATTCTGTTATTTTTTAATGCTTCTTTATTAATTTCCGTTAATAATTTCAGGCTATCAACACCATGTATTAAATATACAAAAGGAGCAATGTATTTAACTTTATTACTTTGCAAATGACCGATAAAATGCCAGTTAATATCTTTAGGAAGTTCATTCTGTTTATCAACTAATTCTTGCACATAGTTTTCTCCAAAATCTCTTTGTCCTGAATTGTAAGCTTCTAATAATGCATCATTAGGTTTTGTTTTAGAAACAGCAACTAAGGTCACGTTATTTGGTATTTGAGATTTTATCTCACTAATATTTTCAGAAATAAACATTTTTATTATTTAGTTTGAAATCCAATTAAGAATTATTCTTCTTCTAAACTGTAAATAACTAAACCACTTCTCATTTTTGGTTCAACCCATGTAGATTTTGGTGGCATAATATTATTTGTATCAGCAATCCATTTTAAATGTTTCATAGTAACTGGATACAAGCCAAAAGCAATTGCTGCCTTCCCTTCATTCACTTGTTTTTTTAAAGCCTCGCTACCTCTTACTCCTGGCACAAATCCAATTCTTTTGTCAGTTTTTAAATCATGAATATCAAAAAATGGTGATAAGATGTATTTTGTTAAAATGGCCGGATCTAAACTTTCAATAGGATCTTTTGCATTAAAAATTTTATCTTTTACTTTTAATGAATACCATTTATTTTCTAAATACATTGAGAATTCTTGTGGCTGGCTCGGTTTATATTGCGCCTCATTAATTTCTGTTATTGTAAAATTTGTTTTTAGATTATACAATAATTCATTTACTGATAAACCATTCAAATCTTTTACTACTCTATTATATTCATAAATTTTTAAATGATTTTCAGGAAAAAAAACTCCTAAATAATAATTAAAGGCTTCTTCACCTGTATATTCTTTGTGAGTACTGCGTCTCAATTTACCCAAAAGAGTTGCTGAAGCAGAACGATGATGACCATCAGCAATGTATATATTTGGAATTGAATTAAAACGCTCAGCAATTTTCGCTACCATTTTTCTATTTTCAATTATCCAAACGGTGTGCCTAACTTTATCTGTTGTCGTGAAATCATAATCCGAACGAGTTTTTGAAACTTCATCAGAGATTAAATCAATTTCGGCATCATTTGGGTAACTGAACAAAACAGGCTCTGCATTAAATTCACAAACTTCTAAATAATCTTTTAATTTTTCTTCGCGCTGGGTTAAAGTTTGTTCATGAATTTTTATAACACCATTAATATAATCATCAATACTTGTACAAGCGATTATTCCTAAATATTCATTTTCTTCTTTTATTTGACGGTAAAGATAGTAACATGGTTTTTCATCTTTAAAAAGAATTTTTTCACGAACAAATTTTTTAAAATGACTTTTAACTTTTTGTAAGCGTTCAGAGGATCCAGGCTTTGTTTTAATACCGTCTTCAAAATCAGGATTTATTACATGTAAAAATGAAAACGGATTACCCATTAACTTTTCTCTTAATTCAACAGTATTATAGCCATCAACAGAGCGAGAAGCAACTAAATGTACTTTATCATTTTGAGGACGAATAGCTTTAAACGGTATTACTTTTGCCATAATTAAACTAAAAAGAATTTTTTTAAATATATGTATATTAATCTAAAAAAATAACAAAAAATA
>CAIYSA010000123.1 GCA_903928655.1 uncultured Bacteroidota bacterium | reverse complement strand
TGTTGTAAATATTTTTTATCAGATTATTCTTTTTTTTAGCTAGTTTTAAATAATTAAGTTAATGTGCGTTTTTTAATAAAAAATAAAGCGTTTCTAACATAAAAATTATAATAAAGAAATCTATGAAAAACAGTTATCCTTTAATAAAGTTTATCGTTATTATTTTAGCTTTTCATCATACAACAGGTGTAGCTCAAAATAATTCAAATACCAAATTATCTGCTTTTACTCAGCAGTATATTCAGCATACTAATTCTAGTGTAACCAATAAAATAAAATATCCAAATGTAGTATATAAGA
Source organism: uncultured Bacteroidota bacterium (assembly GCA_903928655.1). GTDB lineage: Bacteria > Bacteroidota > Bacteroidia > B-17B0 > Aurantibacillaceae > UBA4416. The sequence continues at coordinate 12,682 of CAIYSA010000123.1, read as the reverse complement.
AAATAGACAATGTTTATTTTTTGAGCGCTTTAATTAAAGTTACCACAGTTATAAATGAAACTCAGTTTCAAGCTTTAAATGTGAAAGTTGGAACTAAGGCAGGTCAAATTTGGACTGTTCAAATACCTGAAAATAAGTTTAATGATTTTTTATTACTTAATGGAATTGAATGTATTCAATTAGACGAACCCATTCATGCAAATTTAGATATAGCTCGAAAAACGACTCGTGTTGATTCTGTTCACAGCGGAATTGGTTTGCCAATTGCTTACACAGGAAAAAACGTAGTAGTTGGAATTTTAGATGTTGGTATTGATTATTCACATCCTGCTTTTTATGATACATTAGGAAACAAGTATCGTATTAAAAGAGTTTGGGAACAAAAATCGATTGGCACACCTCCAGCCGGATTTTCATACGGTAAGGAATTAGTTGACTCTTTGAGTATTGTTACTGACGGAACGGATAATGTATTGCAAACTCATGGAACACATGTTGCTGGAATTTCTGCGGGTTCAGGTTTCGGAGGCCCAACATCAGGTAAATTTAGAGGTGTTGCATTTGAAAGTGATTTAGTAATGGTTGGTATTACGCCACCTTCTTCACAATGGACCAGTGCGGGCATGTCGGATATTATTGATGGAATGAATTATGTTTATACTTATGCAGCTTCGGTTGGTAAACCAGCTGTGGTTAATTTAAGTTGGGGTTGCACTGTTGGTCCGCATGATGGAACTTCTTTATTCAGTCAAGCGTGTGATATTTTGACAGGTCCAGGCAAATTGTTCGTTATTTCTGCTGGAAACAATGGAACAAATAATGTTCATGTTAAGAAGACATTTACATTATCCGATACTCTGCTTAAAACTGTTGTTAATTTTAATACTTCATTACCACAAAAAAAGACCTGGGTAGATATTTGGGGAGATGTATCTAACCTTTTTGAAGTAAAATTATCGCTTTATAATGCAGTAACTTTAATAAATCAAACACGTTTTTTTAAATTGAATGGAGCAACATTAGATACATTTATTGTTGGCGCACTAAGTGATACTTGTTATTTTAAAATCACTTTAATTGCTTCTGATTATAATCTAAAACCTCATGCATTAATAGATATATATAGTAAATCTGCCAATAACTTATGCTTAACTATTAAAGCAAATGCTGGAAACGTGCACGCGTGGGAAGGTTATGTTAAGGAATCTACTGGTTATTATGGCTCATTTTCTTCTGGGGGTGTTATTGGAGCAATATCGGGTAACGCAGATTATACAATTGGCGAAATGGCTTGCACAAAATCTGCAATAACCGTTGGCGCATATGCCTCAAAGGTTACATATACAGATATTGCAGGAAGCCCATGGAGTTATAATACATATGTTAATGCAAATAAAATAGTTCCTTTTTCTAGCCATGGTCCTACAACGGATAGTAGAGTAAAACCAGATATTACGGCTCCAGGTTTAACTATTGCTTCAGCGGTTAGTTCATATGATACTGCTTATACAGCAACAGGTTCATCAAAATCAAATGTGGTAAGAACATTTATAAATCCTTTAAATGGAAAAAGTTATTATTATGGCGAAATGAGTGGAACATCTATGTCATCTCCAATGGTAACTGGCATTGTTGCATTATTATTACAGGTAAATCCATTATTTACGCCCACTCAAGTAAAAGGGATCATTATCCAAACAGCAATTAAGGATAGCTATACTACAACAACTCCAAATCCAGTTTTATGGGGTGCTGGAAAAATAAATGCTTATAAGGCAGTAAAACAAGCTTTTTTTCAAATAGGATTGAATCAATATTCTTCCAAGGTTTCTGATTTTATACTTTATCCGAATCCAAGTAATGGCCAAATGATTTTTAGAACAACTAAAAATTTTTCGGGACCAATAAAAATAAATGTTTACACCGTTTCAGGAATGCTTGTGTATTCTAAAAATAATGTGATGATGAATCAACAAGATGAATTAGAAATTATACTACCTCAATTGTCTGATGGACTTTACCTCACAACCATTGTTACACAAGAAGGTAGCTCAACAATAAAAACGTTGATACAACATTAGGATTTAAAAAACTTCTTTAGCAACGCGTTTTGTGCTATCAGATGTGCCCATTGTATAATAGTGTAAACAAGGTACGTTTGCTTTTTTTAATTCTTGAGATTGTTCAATGCACCATTTAATACCAACTTCTTTAACTGCTTTATCGTCCTTACATTTTTCTAATTCAACAAATAAATCTTGAGGTAAATCAATGTGAAATATTTTAGGCAAAGCTATTAATTGTGAACGAGAACTTAATATTTTTAACCCAGGAATAATAGGCACATGAATATCGTTTTTGCGACATAAATCTACAAACTCAAAATATTTTTTATTATCAAAAAACATTTGTGTTACAATATAATCTGCACCTGCGTCAACTTTAGCCTTTAGCCATTTCATATCACTGTATAAATTTGGGGCTTCAAAATGTTTTTCAGGATATCCTGCAATTCCCATACAAAAATTAGTTGGAGAGGCATCTTTCATTTCTTCATCTAAATAAAATCCCGAATTCATTTCCTTAATTTGTTTTACCAAATCAATCGCATAATTATGTCCGCCTGGTTCAGGTACAAATTGTGATTCAGTTTTAATACTATCACCACGTAAAACAAGCACGTTATCTATTCCTAAAAATTGTAAATCTATTAATGCGTTTTCAGTTTCCTCGCGTGTAAAACCGCCACAAATAATATGAGGGACAGCTTCTACATTATATCTATTCATAATAGCAGCACAAATACCAACAGTACCTGGGCGTTTACGTATGCTTACTTTTTCTAAATAACCACCATCGCGTTTTTTGTAAATATATTCTTCACGATGATATGTTACATCTACAAATGCTGGCTTAAATTCCATTAATGGATCAATGCCATCAAAAATTGATTGAATACTTTTTCCTTTTAAAGGTGGAAGTATTTCAATTGAAAATAAAGTGTCTTTAGCAGTTTTTAAGTGTTCTGTAATTTTCATAAAATGATAATAAAAAGGCAAATGTAATTAATTTAAAATTAATTTGTTGGCTTATCCATATTTAAATCATTGCTTCGGCTTCTGTTAAAACAGCTTTTTCTTTGTCATTAAAATCACCATCAGCATTTGCTATTTTGTGCATTAATTTTAAAATTTTAGTTCTTTGCTTGTCTTCTTTAGGCATTTTTAAAGCTAATCCAGTTGATTTAACTTGGTCAAATAGTTCTGCAATTTTTTTAGTGTTATAGCCCATTTGTTTTGCTGTGGCAATCAAAAAGTCTCTTTCCTCATTTTGAATTATGCCGTCAGCACAAGCCACAAGCATCATGTTATTTAAAGCATAATCTCTAATATCTAAGTCATTATCGCCAAGTTTGTCTTCTTCCTTTGTTGTGTTTATACCAGTATCAAAGCCTTGTTTAAATGACGTGTATTCTTCTTGTGATAATAAATTTTCAACAATCCAATCTTTACTATTATCGTTTAAGGATGAGTCACAAAATTTACAAGTTAATTGTAGCGAATCCTCTACAGGTGCGCCGCAATTAGAGCAATTATGAGCCATTGCACTGTATTTATTTGAAGCAATTTTTTTTGATCTGCTTAAAATTAAATATTCATTGGTTGTAATTGGTGATGCATTAATTATTTGTAAATCATTATTTTGAATACTTACCTTTTGAGTAACGCATGTTATGGAAAGTGCTGCCAACATTGATGTTGGATTTTCATAAATATTAATAAGAGAAACGTCTTTAATAAATAAACGATTATATAAATAAGACTGTTTAAATTTTGGTTTTGTGTTTTCAGTAAATTCATTGGAGCAAAAACGAGCAACCCTTTTTTGGTCGGAAAGGGCAAAGGCTACTTTTAATTGTAAATAAGAGTTTGATGCTTTGTCTTCAATGTATTGTGGCGAAAATTCAGAAGTTGAAAGTCCTTTTTGTTTGAGGCGTTCGTAAAAGTTTTTTCTGTTTTTTAATTGACCATAATTTGATGCAAATTCTTCGGGTTGTGTTATTTCAGAAAGAACCCAGTCATAATCACCATTATTTATTTGTGTTCCACAACTCGGACATTTACTTACTTCTCCTAGTTTATTTTCGATAGAATCGCCGCAATTTGGGCAGTTAGGAGAATTAAAAATATCGGCTTTTGCTGTTGCATTTATTTTTTTTACAAATGTCCAGTATTCTGTAAAAGTTTCTTGGCCACCGCTATTGAGTTGACTGTATTTTTTAGAGTTAAAATAATCAGTAATACTTGCTGTAATACTAACATGTAAAATGTGAAAATTACTATCGTTTTCAACAGCTACAATTCTTAAATCTTCAATATCAATATCACTCACTTCGTTAGTTTGTTCAAGGGCACGCATCATTATAAATTGAGCTTCAAACCTCTGATAAACACCATCGGAAATAAATTGGCGAACCGTATTTAAATTTTGTTGTTGCCATGCTTCCTGAATTTTTAAAAATGCAGTTTCCCCTTTTTGGTAAAACTCTGCTAGGTTAAAATTTGGAATTGTTGAGGTTAATTCAGCAACATTTTCTTCGTCGCTAAATTTTTGATTAACATTAGATAATGTGTTGTATGCTGAACTTTGTTTTTGATTACGACCATACAAGTAAACTAAAAAAACAATACCTAAAATAACAATTAAATTAAGCGGGAATGGTAAAGAAAAAATTAGGAGGTATAAAATCCCTGCTAAACCATCACCACCGCCATGTCCACCACCGCCCGAATGCCCTCCGTTTCCACCACCGCCAGCGCGAGCAATAGCATCAACAGAAATTAGCAGTAAGCTGTAAAAAATAAAAACGTTTAGTTTTTTGATTTGTTGTTTAAAAAATATAGTATTCATAAAAATGATTAAAATCTATACCCAAAACCTAAGCCTAATTTAAAGGCTGAAATTGGGAATGTGCTAGGGTAAATATAATTGTTAGTTGAGTTATAATATTTTTCGGGATTATTGGAAACGTAAATGTCTTTTTTTACACCAAAAGCGGCATTAACTATAATGTTAAAGTTTTGTGTAACTCTAAATAAAAAGCCATTATTTAGCATAAAAAATGTTCTGTTTAAAATAAAGGAGTGATCTATTTTTTCGACAAGTACATTATAACCTAAAGAATCTGTCGTGAATTTATTCTCTGAAAATGTTCCTGAATATTGAGCAATTGCAATATACGGGCCTATATAATGTGTAACCGCTCGTTTACCGGTAGTTTGTAAATGAATTCCAAGTCCAATTTCAAAAGTTTTACGAGAAAATTTGTAATCGGAAACATTATATCTATTCGGGCTATAAAAGGTATTTACAGAAGATTGATTCATATATGGCTCTGTAAATCCAACAGAAACTGGGATATATAAATTGGCATTGTTATGAGCAAATTCTCTTAAATAACTTAAACTAAAAGTGCCATTTAAAGGATCCATAACATTTACTGAAACTAGATTTTTTGTAGATATGAGATTTAAAAATTTCTCTAATTTCAATTTGTCTTTATTAAGCTGTATTTGTGTGGAATTAGAATTCTCGTAAATTAAAGTCGGTTCTGGTTTTGTAATGATTGCTTCGTGGCTGCCATTTTGGTAAATGATTAAAGCAACTTCACTTTTCGAAATAATAATTGTTGGGCCATCTAAGTAATTAAACATCTTATATTTAATTTCAGTTTGATTAATTTCTAAAATCTTAACATCTAACTTCGAATTGTCTTTTTTGAAGAGTTGGTCTTGAGCAAAACCAGATAATAAGGAGATTAATAAAAGAAAACAGAAGTAATATTTCATGTTTGAGGCGTTTTTTTATACACTTTAAATATAACCATAAAATCTCAAAACATTTATTTGTCTTCCAACTTAATATTTATAAATTTGGCTAACTTTTTAAAACCGTTTCAAACATACACATTATCATGACAAAAATTAAAGTTGCAAACCCTGTAGTAGAATTAGATGGCGATGAAATGACTCGCATTATTTGGAAATTTATTAAAGATAAATTGATTGTCCCTTATTTAGATGTAGATATTAAATACTATGATTTAGGTATGGAACACCGCGATGCAACTAACGATCAAGTAACAATTGATTCTGCAGAAGCTATTAAAAAATATGGTGTTGGCATTAAATGTGCTACAATTACGCCTGATGAAGCTCGTGTATAAGAGTTTGGATTAAAACAAATGTGGAAATCTCCAAACGGCACTATACGGAATATATTAGATGGTACTGTATTTCGTGAGCCAATTGTTTGTAAAAATGTACCTCGTTTAGTTTCAAACTGGACTTCTCCAATTATTGTTGGTCGTCATGCTTTTGGTGATCAATACAAAGCAACAGATTTCGTTGTTCCAGGAAAAGGAAAATTAACAATGAAGTTTGAAGGTGAAGATGGAAAAGTAATTGAACACGAAATTTATCAATTTAAAGGTGCTGGCGTTGCAATGGGAATGTATAATGTTGAAGAGTCTATCCGCGGATTTGCTCATTCTTGTTTCAATGTTGCATTAAACAAAAAATGGCCTTTATATTTATCTACAAAAAACACAATCTTAAAAAAATATGATGGTTTCTTTAAAGATATTTTTGAAGAAATTTATGTTTCAGATTATAAAGCAAAATACGAAGCTGCAGGTATTGTTTATGAGCACCGTTTAATTGATGATATGGTTGCTTCTGCTCTTAAATGGAATGGAAATTTTGTTTGGGCTTGTAAAAACTATGATGGAGATGTTCAATCTGATTCAGTTGCGCAAGGGTTTGGTTCTTTAGGTTTAATGACTTCGGTTTTAATTACTCCTGATGGAACTATTATGGAAGCTGAAGCTGCTCACGGTACTGTTACTCGTCACTTTAGAGATCACCAAAATGGTAAGCCAACTTCAACAAATCCAATAGCAAGTATTTTTGCATGGACACGTGGATTAGAGTTTCGTGGTAAATTAGATAATAACCAAGACTTAATTAATTTTTGTCATGCTTTAGAACAAGTTTGTGTTGAAACTGTTGAAAGTGGAAAAATGACTAAAGATTTAGCAGTTTGTACACACGGTAACAAAGTAAATCATGGCGAACATTATTTATATACTGAAGAATTTTTAGATGCCATTGATCAAAATTTAAAAGTAAAATTAGGTAAATAATTTAGTAAATTTTGTCATTATAGTTTTGTCACTTCGAGCGAAGTCGAGAAGAATGATAATAAACATAACACAAAAAAATGAGCCAAGAGTTATTTGATAGAGTAGAAAATGCACTTAAAACTATTAGGCCTTATTTAGAGGCTGATGGAGGAGATGTTGAATTGTTAGAAGTGATTGATGGAAATACTGCAATGCTCGAATTAAAAGGAGCTTGTAGCACTTGTAGCATGAGTCAAATGACAATGAAAGCAGGGATTGAGGAAACTATCAAAAAAGCAGTTCCCGAAATAACTTCGGTACAAGCTAAAAAAGTTTAACTATAAATAAATTAAAATAAAAAATCCTATTCATATTTGAGTAGGATTTTTTATGACTTATATTTTTTACTATTTGTATTAATAACTTGTCATTTTGTAAAACAAACCTTACATTTGAGAAAAGCATATAGTTATGAAAAATACATTATTACTACCAAATTGGTTTAAGAAACTGGGTTGGTTTATTTTATTACCTTCAACCATTACGGGCTTGGCAATAACTTTTATAAATTATGAAATAAAGAGTTTAAAGTTTAGTGTCTATGCATTTATAGATAATGATTTCTCAGGAAATAATTATTTTAGTATCGTTAAAAACAACATAACTGATGAAATTGTAGCACTGTTATTTTTAATTGGTGCTATGTTGGTCGCATTTTCAAAAGAGAAAAAAGAAGATGAGTTTATTGCAAGTCTGAGATTATCGTCCTTACTTTGGGCAATTTGCATCAATTATCTCTTATTGTTTATTGCAATAGTTTTTGTTTACGGATTCCCTTTTATAAATGTAATGATTTACAATATGTTTACTGTATTAATCATTTTCATTATACGTTTTAATTATATTTTATATAGAAACTCTAAAGTATTGAGGGATGAAAAATAACATTAAAGTTCAAAGAGCAATAAATAATCTGACTCAAGAGGAATTAGCTAATAAAGTTTCGGTTAGCCGTCAAACAATTAATGCAATGGAGGCCAATAAATATGTTCCTTCAACTTTATTAGCTTTGAAAATCGCAAAAGTTTTTAATAGATTAGTTGAGGAAGTTTTTATTTTAGAAGATAACGATTAAATACTATATTTAAAATCATGTTTGAAGTTGAAATAACAAAAGATAAAATTATAATTGATCAAATAATTGATTTACGTTATAATATTTTAAGAAAACCTTGGAACAAATCTAAAGACTCTGTAACAGATGATTTGGAAATAGAATCAATAAATGCTTTTATTCAGTTTAATGAAAAGGTAATAGCTTGTGGCCGTTTACAAAATAATGGAAATGGTATTGGGCAAATTCGTTACATGGCAATCGATAATGCTTTTCAAGGACAAGGCTTAGGTAAATTAATCATCAAAAAACTAGAAGAAGAAGCGAAAAATATTGGATTAAGAGTTATTGAATTGCAAGCAAGAGAAAATGCAGTTGAGTTTTATAAAGCCTCTGGTTACATTGTTAAAGAAAAATCTTTTATCTTATGGGATATTATTCAACATTATTTAATGACTAAATCTATTTATTAAGCATTGGATCAGAAACCATTAAATATACTTTTTTTATGCTCATGGTATCCAAACCCGGATAGTATTACTAATGGTATATTTATTAAACGTCATGCTCAAGCACTATCATTAAAACATCATGTAACTGTTTTGTTTATCAAATCTATTGAAGCTGATGCTGAACAGTATATTGAAACGAATGATGGAAACTTAAAAGAGATTTTATTTTTTTATCCAAAGTCTAAAGTTAAAATCCCAATCATTGGAAGTCTTTTTAAATTTCTAAAATTTAAATCCAATTACAAAAGGCAAATTGATGCTTTGAAATCTAATTTCGATATCATTCATTTGAATACAATTTTTCCTGCTGCGATTCCTACTATTTATGTCCTTAGAAAATTCCCATCAGCAAAGTTATTTATCACTGAGCATTGGAGTGGTTATTATCCTGAAGATGGAAGCTATAAAGGTTTTTTAATAAAGTTTTACACTCAAAAAATTGTTGCTCAAGCAAAAGCAATATTTGTAATTTCTGATAAATTAAAAAATGCAATGCAGAGCCATAACCTTGTTGGCAATTATGAATTAATAAATAATGTAGTTGATACCTCGGTTTTTAAACCTTTATTAACTGAAAATAATATTATCGAGGGGTTACAGATATTACACGTATCGTCTTTAGTAGATAAAGAAAAAAACATCACAGGAATTATAAACATTGCTGAACTTTTGAAACAAAAGAAGTTTCAATTTAATATAACTATTATTGGAGATAATGTTGATGAAATAAATAAACACAAAGAATTAGCATATAATAATTTAAGCACTTCTGAAATTAAATTTGTTGGCTATAAAAATGCAAGTGAAATTGCAGATTATATGAATAAGTCTGATGTGTTTTTACTATTTAGCAATTACGAAGGTATGCCAGTTGTATTGCTAGAGGCGATGGCTTGCGGCTTGCCGGTAATAACAACAAATGTAGGGCAGGTAAATCAAATGGTTACGCCAGCAATGGGAATTGTATTAAATTCGAATAACATCAATGAATGTGTTGAAAAACTTTGTATTTTTAAGCGTAGTGATTTTTTAAATTCTGAATTGATGCATCAAGAAATCGAAAAATTATATAGCTATGAATCACTTTGTAAAACGCTAACAAAATTTTACACTAATAATTAATCGAATGCTCAAAAAAATCATAGCTACATTATTTACAAAAGGTTTTGTGGCTTTAATAAATTTGGTAATTCTATTAGTTTCATCTAGGCAATTAGGTGGCGATGTTAGAGGGCAAGTAAGTTTGCTTATTTTAAATATTGCTATTATTCAAGCCATTAATGAAATATATACTGGCTATGCCTTGGTTTATTTTGTCCCAAAGTTTTCTTTGAAAAAATTATATAAAAACGGCGTTTTATTTAGTGTTTTATGTACAATAGCAAGTACAGTTGTGTTTTTTAGTATTAGTTTTTTTTCTAATAAACAATGGGCTCATGAAATAAAAGAGCAATTGGTGCATATAACTATCTTGTCATTTATTATTATCATTCATTCTTTTCATGGAGTTATTATTTTGGCAAAAGAAAAAATTAAACTTTATAATTTCTTGAATTTTTTCCAACCAACAGTTTTATTAGTAGTACTATCGTTAAATATCTTTATTTTAAAAAACAATACAATTTCAAGTTACATCACTGCGTTATACGTTTCATTTGCGTCTTCTTTGATAATTTCTAGTTACGGAATGATTATTATTTTCAAAAATAATATTATGGAAACGCGTTTGTTTAATGGAAGTCTCATTTTTAGAAACGGATTTAATAATCAGTTGGCAAATTTATCTCACATGCTAAGTAATAGATATAATTTTTATTTAATTTCTAGCAATGCCTTAGTTGGTGTTTTTTCAACTTCAGCTACATTAATCGAATCTGTTTTAATCATTAGTAGTAGTGCAGCTGCAATTATATTAACCCATATAGCAAACCGAAAAGATGAGGCAGAGCATGTAAGAATAACCTATTTACTTTCAAAAATTTGTTTTATTTTAAGTGCATTTGCTATTTTAGTTTTATTATTTATTCCAGCAGAGTTTTTTACCTTTTTATTAGGCAAAGATTACTCTTTAACTAAACAAATTATGTTGGCCTTAGCACCAGGAATTCTATTTATTAGTTTTTCTACTATTATTAGTCATTATTTTTCTGGCCTCGGGAAGCAACGATTAATCGCTATTGCTAATTTATCAGGACTATTTACAACAATTGTATCAAGTTATTTCTTAATTAATAAATACCAGATACTTGGAGCATGTTATGCAACTTGTTTATCATATTTTGTTGCCTCTTTTGTACTCGTAATTATATTTATGAAAGAAAATAAACTTAAGTTTATTTCATTATTTAGAATGAAAGATGATTTAGTTTTTTTGAAATCTGTAAAATAAAAATGCCATTCGTTATTAACGAATGGCATTTTTATTTTTATTTAAATTAATCTTGTTCTGATTGAGCATGTTTAGCTTTTAATTTTTCATTTTGTTCAGCCGTTAATATTGCTTTAAGGCTTTTATGGTAATCTTGTCTTACAGCCTCAGCTTCAGGATACATTTTGTTGTTTTTTTCAGGATCGTTTTTAAATTTTTCATTTATTTCTTCCATCTTCTTAGCTTTAATTAAAGCTATTGCTAAAACTTTTGCTTTTTGATCTTCATTTAAAGTTACTATTGAATTTACGTGATCCACATTTTTTTGAGCGCGTTGTTCAGGAGTCATTTTTTGTTTTGCTTCTCTTTGAGATTTAGCTTCGGTTTTAGTTATAACCTCTTGAGCGCGAGTTACAGTAGTTATTGTAAATAAACTTACTGCGATTAAAATTACTTTTTTCATGGTTTATTTTTTTAGATTTTAATTTATAGTTATAAGACTTAATTTTTTACTTTTAGTTTAATTATACGTTTGTTAAAAATAACAATTTTTTTTTAATATTGTACTTTAGGGAGCATTCCTCTAACTCCCATATCAATAGGCACCTCGCCAGCATCTGGTTTATAATAACCATCTGGCGCACCAACTTCTAACCATTCGAAGCTTTTATTTGTTGATAATGAAACAGTTACTATAATATCGGTAGTTTCGGTGCCAGTAATTGTTAATGGTGTATTTGTAGTTCCTGTTGCATTCGAAAATCTTGCAGTAACTACACAACTCCCAGCGGGAATTGGAGAATTCGCGAAATTTGGATTAACAACTGTTGTTGCCCCAACTGGTGGTTGCCCATCAAGCATATAATGTCCGTTATTATTAGGATATCCTAAAATGTAATTTGTTTCAAAGCCCCAATATCCTTGTGGATGATTTGAAGAAGGACCTCCAACACTTGCTGATGGGACATAATCTTGAGTTTTTATTTTATATTTTTCTACGTATGTTTTATATCCTAAAAATGAAGCAATAGTACCATGTTGAGTTCCCGCCAAAATATTCGATAAATATGGAATATCATAATTTTGATAAGATAAAGATAAACGAAGCCAGTTATATGTACCTGGAGTTATTTCATTTATTGCTTTTGAAAAAAATATTGTCCCTTCTTTTACAACAACAGAATATCCAAACTCAATAGCTGTTGCACCACCTTTCGAAGTTTCAGGCGCATGATATAATACTTTCCCCCCGCCTAATAAAGTAAAATCATTTTGAGCAAGTTCTAAATAATGAGCCGCCATTTTATTAAATACAGGAGAAAGTGCCCCATGACCAACTGGTAAAGTAGTTAATGGATTTCCAAAAGCATCTAATCTTGTTTGGGTCGAATCAAACTTAAATTTAAATATTAACCTTGGGCCGCTGCCTGTTGCGGTCCAAACCGAATCTGGATAAATTTTTCCAGGAACAATCGGCTCAGGAACGGGCGTAATTTCCTCATTAT
>CAIYSA010000122.1 GCA_903928655.1 uncultured Bacteroidota bacterium | reverse complement strand
CTGAACTTGTTTCAGAATCTCATGGTGTTAAAATTAACAATTACATAGATACCGAATCTAGTTCGGTATGACGTTTGATGATTTTAGATAGGAGTTGCTTTTTTATGAATAATTAAACTAAAAGTTGCTCATAAAAAGCTCCAATTTTTTTTTCTGAGTCAATGAAATGAATTTCCAAAATCCAATCTCTAATTTGTCCATTAATATCTGTCTCATTCATCGACTTTAGATTCTCAGGATGAATGTAGTTTTCAATTTCGTCCCCTTGAATAGTTTCATGAGGAAAGTTTCCTATTAAATGTCCACCAATTGGCCCGGCCCATTCCCAGCCATATTTTGTAGCTAAAGAAGAAATGAAATTGTAAAATTGAGCACCTGTTAAATCTGAATGATTGAAATAAAAGTTTCTAGCTTCTTTCCAAGCTAATTCGACATCATTTTTTAATTTAATTTTTTTAGGATCATTTCCTAAAACATAAGTTCGCCCTACATCAGCTTCCCAATCTTCGAACACCGGGCCAAAATCAAAAAACAATATCTCATCTTCTTTAATAGTTAGGTTTTCAGGATTTTCACGATAAGGTAATAATGTATTTTTTCCAACTCTAACAATTCGTTTATGCCAATATTTTTTAATACCAAATAATTCAAAGGCAAGTTCAAAAATCTCTTTATTAAGTTCTGTTTCAGTTTTATTTGAAATAATTAAACCTTTTTTTTCTATTTCATCAAATAGGAATAAGGCTTTTCGTTCAGCTTCAATTAACTGTTTTGTCTTATTATTAATCATTTAATTTTTTTTATATTATTTATGCAAATTAAAAACAAGCTAAGCGCAGGGCTTGCATATACTGTAATCCTTTGTTTTGAGCAAATGCAATATTATTATGAGGAATTGACTCTGGGTTTTTATAAAATGCTAACACTTTGGTGATACTTTCTTCTCTTAATAAATGCAGCATTGGGTAAATTGAACGATTTGTATAATTTGCTGGATCCAAATCATCGGCTCCTTCAAAACAATAATCAGGATGAAAACTTGCCAATTGATAGATTCCATCATAGTTATTTTTAGAAAGCCAACGTTCAGCTTTATTTACGAGTATCAAATATGAATCAAAATCTTTGAAATCAGTTCCAAAAATGATGAATGTAGTTTCAAGATGATCATTAGTATTTAGGTAATTTACTTCTTGTTCTAAAATAAGTAAACAGTCTTTATCTGTAATTTGATTTTGAACTGAATAATGAATTGTTTTTTTTAATAAAGCTTTAGCTGCAAACGGACAAAAATTACAATCGATAACAACTTGTTTTATCCAGCTTTCGGTTTGTTTTATGATATCGTGATCCAACATTTTTGTTTTAAGTTTATATATGTATTTTTATATTTTATAATAAAAATGCAAGATACAATAAATCAACAAATTGAAATATATACTGATGGAAGTTGTCATACACAAATTTGTATTGGTGCATGGGCAAGTATTATTTTAATTGGTGACAAAAAAATAAATTTATCTGGGGTTGTAGAAAACACAACACATAATAGGATGGAGATTTTAGCTGTTATTAAAGCTTTAGATTATTTTATTAAGGAAATAAATAATGAATTCGATAAAATTACTATTGTTTCAGATAGTCAATATTTAGTTGGGTTACTAGATCGACGCCCAAAATTCATATTAAGTGATTATAAAACTAAAGCTGGTAATGATATTAGAAACAAGGACTTAGTATTGCAATTATTTAACCATGTCGACAATCTTAATGTTAAGTTTGTGAAAATTAAAGCACATCAAAAACCAACTGATGTTATAAATTATAATAATGAAGTTGATAAAATTTGTCGCGCTTTAGTGAGAGGAAATTTGAACAATTAGAATAATTCCTTGTTTAACCTTTATAATAACTACCTTTGTAGTTTGACTATAATGTCAATCAATTTGTTAATTATTTTTAATGTCAAAACTTTCAGCAAAGGAAAAATTTTTTGATTTATCAGATTATGGGAGACCATTTGGAACTTTAATAGCCACTCAGTTTAAAGGCACACAAATTACTCCTATACATATTACTTTACTTTTTGGTCTTTCAGGATTAATTGCAGCGTTTTGTATTATAAAACAGCATTTTTATTTAGCTAGCTTTTTTATCATTTTAAAATCCGTAATAGATGCAGCCGATGGAGAATTAGCAAGAATGAAAAAAACTCCGTCTTACTCAGGTAGATATTTAGATAGTATTTTTGATATAGGCTTGAATTTAATTTTTTTCGCTTCAATATATTATGTTTCAAGTTCGAGCGGTTTTACTACCATATTGGCTTTTATAGCTATTCAATTGCAAGGAACATTATATAATTATTATTACGTTATTTTAAGAAATAAGTCAATTGATGGTGATTCTACAAGTAAAATATTTGAATATAAAACCCCAAAAGCGCTATTTGGCGAAAGTCAAAAATCTGTAAATATATTATTTGGAATTTATTTAATTGTATATGGTGCATTTGATAAAATAATTCACTTTTTAGATCGAGATGCTTATAAAGTTAAAACTTTCCCTAATTGGTTTATGACGTTTGTATCAATTTATGGATTAGGGTTTCAGTTATTAATTATTTCAATTATGTTATCTTTTAATTTAATTTCCTACATCATTCCATTTTTTATGCTTTACAGTGTGTTTATTTTTATTTTAATTGGAATTAGAAAATTTGGTTTAAAAAAGTAAGAAACAAAAAAAAGACTCAAACTAATTTTGAGTCTTTTTTAATACTAATTTTAATACTAGTGTTTTTTACCACCTTTAGTAGCAGCAGCAATTGAATCAGCTTTAGCTACAGCAGCTAAAGAATCAGCAGAAGCAGTTGCAGCAGCAGCAGCTAATGCATCAGCATCAGCTTGAACTTTTGCTAAAGAATCTGTAGCTATTTGAGCAACAGCAGCGATAGAATCTTCTGAAGCTTTAGCTTTAGCAGCTAATTCTTCTTTAGAAGGTCCACAAGATACAAATGCAACTGACAATGCAGCTACAGCAACGATAGATAATACTTTTTTCATTTTTTAAGTTTTGTTAAGATTTATTAATACGATTGCAAAATTACATGTTTTTTTGAATTATCGTTAAAAAAATAAAAAATATTTTTTTATTTTTTAACAATTGTGTTGTTAATAGTGTTAAAAAGCCTATAAAATGTACATTTGTGCTATGATTTACAAACTTTTATTAAGACCATTTCTTTTCAAAATAGACCCTGAAAAGGCTCATTATTTGACATTTGACTTATTAAAATTGGTAATTGGGCATGCATTTGGTAGATTTATAGCTAAACTTTGTTTTAATTATGAGCATCCAAAACTAAAAAAACAGTTATTTGGGCTAACTTTTGAAAATCCTGTTGGTTTAGGTGCTGGTTTAGATAAAAATGCAACCCATTTTAATGAATTATCATGCCTTGGTTTTGGATTTATTGAAATAGGAACTTTAACTCCAAAGCCACAACCAGGAAACGATAAACCGCGTTTATTTAGATTGGCTAATGATAGTGCACTTATAAACAGAATGGGTTTTAATAATATGGGCGTTGATGATGCCGTTATTCGATTAAAAAACCGAAAAACAAATACCATTATTGGAGGAAATATTGGCAAAAATAAATTAACATCAAATGAAGATGCTATAAAAGATTATGAATATTGTTTTAATGCATTATTTGATGTGATTGATTATTTTGTTGTAAATGTAAGTTCACCAAATACTCCTAATCTTAGAGATTTGCAAGATAAAGAACCTTTAACTCATTTATTAAACCACCTACAAAATATTAATAATTCTAAGTTTAAGCGAAAACCTATTTTACTGAAAATTGCACCAGATTTAACTAATTCCCAATTAGATGATATCATTGAAATTGTTGCTGTTACTAATATTGATGGAATAATAGCTACAAATACTACAATTGAACGAGAACCATTGACTTATCCTAAAGAATTTATTGAAAAAATTGGCATGGGCGGATTAAGCGGAAAACCTTTGTCAAAAAGAAGTACCGAAGTTATAGCCTATTTAAAAACAGAATCAAATAATGCATTTCCTGTGATTGGAGTAGGTGGTATACACTCAGTTGAAGAGGCCATGGAGAAATTAGATGCTGGTGCAGATTTATTGCAATTGTACACTGGTTTTGTTTATGAAGGACCTGCATTAATAAAAAGAATAAATAAAGCTATCGTATTAAGAAAATGAAAATAATAGAATGTCCACGAGATGCCATGCAAGGCATAAAACAATTAATTCCAACTGAATTAAAGGCAAAATATATAAATACCTTATTAAAAGTTGGATTTGATACAATCGATTTTGGGAGTTTTGTTTCTCCAAAAGCAATTCCGCAATTAGTTGATACTGCCGAAGTTTTAAAACAATTAGATTTATCAAATACTAAAAGTAAGTTATTGGCGATTGTTGCTAATCAGCGTGGCGCACAAGATGCTTGTCATTTTGAGGAAATAAATTATTTAGGGTTTCCATTTTCAATTTCAGAAACATTTCAGCAACGAAATGCTAATTCGAGTATTGCCGAATCGCTAATTCGAGTCGAAGAAATTCAAACCTTGTGTTTACAGCATAAAAAGGAATTGGTTGTTTATATTTCAATGGCATTCGGAAATCCTTACGGAGATTTATGGAATAGCGATATCGTTATGAATTGGACTAAAAAGTTGAGCGATTTAGGAATTAAAATTATTGCATTATCAGATACTATAGGTGTTTCAAATCCTGAAAACATCAATTACCTTTTTTCTAATATTATCCCCGAATTTAAAAATGTAGAAATTGGCGCTCATTTACATTCCACAAAAGAAAAAGCAACTGAAAAAATTGATGCAGCTTTTAAAAGCGGATGCAAACGATTTGATGTTGCTATTCATGGTTTTGGTGGTTGTCCGATGGCAGCAGATGATTTAACTGGGAATTTAGCAACAGAAGATTTAGAATCTTACTTTATTAAAAATAATATTAATGTAAATCTTAATTCTGAATTTTTAAGAGAGGCTTATGAATCGAGTTGGAATATTTTTAATAATTACCACTAATTCCTGCTATTTAAAAACAATTCAGTAACGTGATACACGTTTTCTAATTCTTTTTGAGTAATGCAATAAGGAGGAATAAAATATAAAATATTTCCTAAGGGACGAACAATAATGTTATGATTCAAAAAGAATTTAGCAATATTTTCAGAAACATTATTAAGGTAATGGGTATGTTCTGAAGTTTTAAGTTCTAATGCTAAAATAGTTCCTATGCAACGAATATCAATTATTTGAGGGTGTTCTTTATGCTTTTCTAAAAATTGTAAATGTAAATCTGAAATTAATGAAATTTGATTCCATGTTTCATCTCGTTCCATTAAATCTAAACTTGCTAATGCCGCTGAGCAAGATGTTGGATTTGCAGTATAACTATGTCCATGGAAAAATGTTTTTGTTTTATCATCACTTACACACGAATCGTAAATAAACTGTGCGCAACTTGTAACCCCCATTGGTATATAACCACCCGTTATTCCCTTTGATAAACAAATGATGTCAGCTTTATGAATTAAATAATCATTTGCGAAAAACTTACCTGTTCTTCCAAAACCAGTCATAACTTCGTCGGCAATAGTAATGATATTATTTTTATTGCATAAAGAAATCAATTCATCTAAATGTTTGGCATCATACATTACCATACCAGCAGCACCTTGCACCAATGGTTCAAAAATAAAACCTGCAATATCATTATGATTTGTAAACCATAGTTGAAGCGTTTCTTTTATTTGATCAATGTTTTCGTTAGTTGGAATTGGAATATGAATAACATCAAATAACAAATTATCAAAGGCATTATTAAATACATTACGAGCGCCAACACTCATACCACCAAAGGTATCACCGTGATAGGCGTTTTCAAAAGCAATGAATTTTTTTTTAGATTCACCTTTGTTATGCCAATATTGAAGTGTCATTTTAAGAGCAACTTCCACAGAGGTTGAGCCATTATCAGAATAAAATATTTTTGATTGATTATTTGGTAAATGTCTGATTAATCGTTTAGCCAAATTTACAGCTGGAGCATGAGTAAATGAACTAAAAATAGCATGTTCTAATTGAAACAATTGCTCCGAAACTTTTTGAGAAATATATGGATGACAATGCCCATGTAAATTAACCCACCAAGAAGAAATGCTGTCTAATAATTTATTTCCGTCAGCATCAATAAAAAATGCACCTTCACCTTTTACTAATTCTATTGG
>CAIYSA010000121.1 GCA_903928655.1 uncultured Bacteroidota bacterium | reverse complement strand
CAACTTTACTTAATTAATTTTACAGTTTTTAAATTTTTGCCTGTTTCATTCGAGATCATTAAGTTATAAAAGCCTCTCTCTAATTGAGATGTAGATAAAGTTACTTTCGAATTTCCAATAGTTCCAGCTAACACTATTCTACCAAGCGCATCAATTATTTTGTAATTAACCACTTTCGAATCTTTATTTGAAATCTCAATAGTTAATTCGTTTTCTATAGGATTTGGATACGCATTTAGTCCAATCGAAGCATCTAATTCTTTTATTCCAAGTGACCCAGCAGGCTTTACATTTAAATGACTCATTACAAAGCCACTTGCAGCACGAAATACACTTGAAGAGTCGCAAGTTGTAGAAGTGCAAACGGTTCCACTATAGATTGTTAAACAAACAATATAGCTTCCTGGAGGAGAATATGTGTGAGTTGGATAAGGCAATGTAGATGTTGTTCCATCTCCAAAATTCCAAAGATAAGTTAAGCCAACTCCAATTGAAGTATTATAAGCATAATATTGTCCAACAGTAATTGAATCAGCAAAAATGTTAAATGATGCTGCACAAAGGGTTGATGATCCAGCTGGTCCACCACCACAAGATACATTAATTGTAGCGTAAGTAGAATCACAAAATGCTCCGCCTGAATATAAAGATAGAAGCACGCTATGACTGCCATTAGATAAACTTACAATTGGATTAGAAGTAAAGTAAGAAATGCCATCAATTAACCAAGAATAAGTTGGTGAGGTTCCCACCGAAGTGTTTACAAAATGGGTTTGACAAGTAGAATCGGTATAATAAGAAAAAGAAGCGTTACAAATCGCTGATGTTATTCCAACAGCATTTACTACAACACAAGAACTTGTTGTAGGACAAACAAAACTAGAATCAGAAATGGTTAAACAAACGGTATAGCTACCATTTGCAGGAAATTGAAATACACCATACGACAATTGAGTTGCACTTGGCGTAACATTCCAACTATAAAAAGTTGTAGGAAAAACTGTGCCAGTTACTACAGGAGTAATCGTTGCAGTAGAACCTGATACATAGGCAACATTAAGCGCTGTAATATTCGGACATAAAATTTGAGCACTTAAACTCGTAGAAAAAACACTTAATACAATTCCTAATAAGGCAGATTTTAAAGTTTTCATTTTTTTATAATTATTTATTACACGAATATAGCATTTGAATCCGTAAATGAAAAATATATTTTATTCATTACATAATAATAATTAAATGCATATTAATTTATGTGATACAATAATAAATATTAGTTTTCGTTAAATAAATATATAATTTTAACATCATGTTTTCTGAAGTTTGGCATCGACGTATTTTTTTATTTGGATTGATAAGCTTATCATCAGGATTATTATTTGGTTCAGTTTTAACAAGTGTTCCTCAAATTATTTTAATTACTAATTGGTTGTTAGAATTAAATTTTTCAAAAAAAATAAAATCACTTTTTACAATGAAATTATTTTGGGCTTTATGCTCATTATTTTTTTTACATATTATTGGGATGATTTACACGAGTGACCTTCACGATGGCTTAAATGATTTAAAAACTAAAATTCCATTATTACTTTTGCCCATTATTTTTTTAACTACCAAACCTTTAGATAAAAAAGAATTTGGCTGGGTTTTTCAATTTTTCTTTCTAAGTGTTATTATCAGTTCTTTATGGTGTTACCTCGTTTATTTAGGATTTACAAATAAAAAAATAATTGACATTAGAGATGCTTCTGTTTTTATATCGCATGTAAGGTTTTCATTAATAATTACTTTTAGTATAATAGGTATAAGCTATTTCTTAAAAAATAAATCAAAAAAAATCACCGATATTTTATCCATTTTATGGCTATTTTTTTTTATGTATAAATTCCAGATGGCGACTGGCTTATTCTTATTAATTATTGTTGGCCTTATACTATCATTTATTTATATGTTTAAAAAACTCACCTTGTTTCTCAACGTAATTATTCTTTTATTTATTTCTACTTTATTTTATTTAGGATACTCAAAAATAAATTCTGATTTATTAATGTATAATAAAAACCCTAAGAGTATAAACAATGTTTTATTAACAGAAACCAAAAATCATAATAGATATTTACAAGACACACTTTTTAATTTAGCAGAAAACGGTAATTTAATTACAATAAACATTAACGATTCTGAATTACAAAAAGAATGGGCAAAAAGAAGCAAACTACCATATAACGGAACAGATTTTAATGGCAACAACTTGCGCTTTACAATCTTAAGATATATTACAAGTAAAGGACGCGCAAAGGATTCGCTTGGAATTAGCACCTTAAATAATCAGGATATTACAAACATTGAAAATGGAATTTCTAATTTTAAATATTCATACGATATTGGTTTAAGTCAAAAATGGCGCGAGGTTGTATGGGAATATGTAAAGTATAAGCGACGCGAAAACCCATCTGGCCATACCTTAACTATGCGATTAGAATTTTGGAGAACAGCAATCTACATCATTAAACAAAATTCAATTATTGGTGTAGGCACCGGAGACATAAAAAACTCTTTTGATGTGGCTTACAATGAAACAAATTCAAAACTAACTAAAGAGTGGCGTCTTCGTTGCCATAATCAATACTTAGCAATTACAGTTGCTTTTGGTATAGTTGGGCTAGCAATTTTTTTATTTTATTTACTTTACCCTATAATAACTTTAAATAAAAAACTTCATTATTTATACTGGCCCTTTATTTTAATAATTCTATTTTCTTTTATCACTGAAGACACTCTTGAAAACCAAACAGGCTTAACATTTTTCGCACTCTTTAACACCCTATTTATTTGGTTAGCAAATTCAGAAAAGAATGAAACTAATTTAT
>CAIYSA010000120.1 GCA_903928655.1 uncultured Bacteroidota bacterium | reverse complement strand
TCTCCTAATTCTAATAATTTAATATCTCCAATTCCAACTTCTACTTTAATTATAACAACTAAAAGAAAAAAATACAGTAAAAAAAGTAAGCTTGTAGTTAATACTTCTTCATTTTAATTTGTTTTAACGAGCACAAAGGATTACGTTTAAGTTCAAATCTGTAAATAAATTATTTATGAAAACCCTACTAATAACTATTAGAGTCTTAGTTTGTATATTAATTCACACTAATCAATCATTTTCTCAAAATACTTTTAAAGAATGGTGTGTATATATTGCACCCTCGTTAAATCAAAAAGGTGTAAGCACACCTAACGCTCCTTACACCACAAATATGCATAACTATAACGCTATGAGTTTACAGTATGGAATTAATTATAACATTAAAATTAAACGTCATAGTTACCTTAGCATAGGTATACAAAGGGGTTGGACAACTTTTAAGTTTTTACCAGAAAGTATTACCGTAGCCAAATACCCTGAATTAGCTTTCGAGGACCCCGACCCTTGGAAATCAAGGAGTGGTTTATTTTTCAAATATAATATGTTTACACTTTCATATAATCTTAAAATAGTGGAATTAAAAAAACATGACATTTATGTGGGTGCGGGCATTGCTTTCAGAAAGTATGTGTATGGAGGAACTAGTTTAAATGTAGCCACGTATAGTTATGTTGACACATTGGGTAAGTCCATTACTGGCTTTGAGTTAAGAACAGGATGCGTACGTCAAGTAACACCAGATATTACTTTGTCTGTAACCGATAAGCTAAAAATAAAACATATTACTCGTTTACTTATTAGTTTAGACGCTCACTTATCTTTAAGCACCCCAGTAGGTGGTACATATTCTTATTTTCCAAACAGTAATCATGCTACAACAGGCACATATTGGGTATCTGGCAGTTATGTGGGTTTAAGTTTTGGTTACCTATTTAATTTTAATAAACTTGCATCGTCTGAAGATATACTCGAATAATATTTTTTTATCTTTCTGAAATTACTCTCCTAATTCTAATAATTTAATATCTCCAATTGCATTTCCTGCAATGCCTTTTACAGAGCCGTAAAAATTTGTAGTATTCAACAATACTTTTTCCAATTGTTTTTCGCGCTCTTTCCAAATTTTTTGCATGGCATTTTTTTCTTTTTGAATACCATCCTGCAATTCAGTAAATCCTTCTACAATGGCTTCAATTTGTTGTCTGAATTCTGTTCCTGTTAAATAGGAGTAAAGCATACTCATTTTATCTCCTTTATTTTCTTGACTGGAAACTGCACTATTTATTTTTATTAAACTATCTCTTAATACAAATGATAACGATTTTATCTGAGTAAATGTGCAAATCCACACGCCGTCTTTCATTCCAAAATTATCCATTTCTTTTGGCATAGTTTCAGTTACAATCACAGCAATGTCTGCTTGTGTGTGGCGCATATCGTGTTTTAATTTATCAATCCAATCACCACCAAATGCCTTCGTATTTTTGCTTTCGTAAATTATTTTTCCGCAGGCGTTTCCTAAATTATTTCTTACTGTTTGTATGGCATCAGCACCACGAACACCTTTTCCAACTTCTTCAATTAAATCAAATGGAAATGTTGCTCGTAATAAATCTTCTAAAGCTAACTCGTGGACTTCTCCTTGTAATTGCATCGAACCTTGCCCTTGCTTACGAACCATTTCTTCAGTTAATTTTTTTTGATCATCAAGCTGCTTTTGTAATTCAAGCATTTTCATTTGATGGTCCTTATCTTTAAGTATGTTTTTTTCTTGCTCTTGTTTTTTTATAATTTCCGAAAATTGTTCTCTCTCTGCCTGCAATTTTTTTTGAATGGTAATTTCTAGTTCCGCTTCTTTATTATTTATTTCTTTTTCTTTTAATAAAAATGCTAACTCCTTTGCCTGACTTTCCTTTAGTTTATGAGCTTTTTCGGTTAATTCTTTATTTAATAATTCTAACTGCACTTGCATTTCTGAAGCAGCTTTTTTTGTAGCTTCTTCTTCTAAAACACCTTTTTGAAGTTTAATTTTATCTGCAATGATTTGCGCTTGATTTTCTTCTTGCTTTTTTAATTGCTCAATTTT
>CAIYSA010000119.1 GCA_903928655.1 uncultured Bacteroidota bacterium | reverse complement strand
TATTAAAGATGTATTTGTTGTTAATATAATCCATTTTATTCTTATAATTTAAATATCGTTGGCTTGAGAAATAATTTTTTTTTTAATTTCTTGTAATTTATCTGCAAAAATTAAATATAATAAGGCTAATAAAAAAGCTGAAATAGTTGGAATTATAACAATTAATGCTCTAACAGGTTTAGCTTTTTTTTCATTTCTAACCGCTTTTTCAACTACAAATTTAGATGGTAAATGTCTTTCGTAATTAACTCTTGCTTCATCATATTTACCTTTAATTACAGGGTATTTAAAACGATATTTTTTCAATTTTTCAAACAAATCTTGATATGCCATTCCGTATTTCTTCAATAAATCAAGTTTAACTTGCAATTTTGCTTTTGCCGCTTCGTCACCTTTAGAAACGGCTTTTGCCATAGCTTTAGAGTAAGCTTCCATTTCAGACTTATAATCCATCACGCCAATTTCTCTAATAGATTGTAAACTATCTTCTAAACTTTCAATATTTGTTAATGTTGATGCGTACTCTTCTTCAATAATCATCAAGGCTTCTTTTGCGATTACCTTTGTCATCTTATTTTTAACAGAATCGGCATAAGAAACGATAGAGTTTGCAATATTTGCGGCTCTGTCTGATTGGTAATCATATACATTTATTTTTATCGAAACATAGTCGGTTCTTTTAAAAGAAACCATTTCGTCCCATTTTAATTTAAGGTAATGATTAGCATAAACACCATTTTTATTTATTTTCCAATGTTCCCAAAGATTATATTCGTTTGCAGCCATATTTCTAATATCGGCTGAATTGAGTATTTGAAGTAATTTCTCACAATCATCCTCATCTCCATATTCCATATAATCTTCTTGACTACCAGGATTTTGTTCAATTAATAATTTAGAAACAGAAAATGTGCGGGCAGGGAAAATAATTGATGTTCCTAAATATTGAGGCGAAATTAAAAAAGAAACTATGGTTGAAATAACCGCAGCAATCAACGTCACTGATATGAGTGGTTTACGCCACTTATAAACTTTTGTTAGAAGTATTATTGAATCGTTACCGAATTTTTCTTTGTTCATTGTTCAAATATAATATTTATTTGTATTTAATAAATCTTAAAATAGACTTAATATTGATTAATCCTGAAATAAATGCCCATGCAAAGCAGCAAAAAGTTGATACTGCAAAATTAATCATCCAATTAGATGTGAAATATTTAGAAAAATAATTTAATCCTATTATTCCAACTATAAAAATAGCTAAAGCTACAAGCAACCTTACATTAACTTTAAATTTGAATATTTTATACGCAAAATAAATTTGAATGCCTGCAGTAAAGAATTGGGTGGTTAAACTCGATATTGCACTTCCAAAAGCCTTATAATGAGGTATTAAAATAAAATTTAAAATTAAATTGATGCAAATACCAATAATGGCCATAATATTTAGTTGCCGTAAATTTCCATTTGCAGTTAATAATGTTCCAAAAATATAAGTTGTTGATACGGCTGTAAAACAAAGCATTAATACTCTAAATTCCATTGCTGAATCAATTGTTCCATGGTTTATTAAAGAAGTAAGTTCGGTGGCATAAAAAAAGCAGCCAACCGAAACTACAAGTGCCGGTGTAATTAATAATATAAAGGATAATTTTACGATATTTTCAACATTTTCTTTATGTTTTATCATTCTGCTAAATACAGGAATTAACTGAACAGAAAAGAGATAGGCAATCATATTTCCAGCTTCTAATAACCTAAAGGCTTTTGCATAGATACCTGCTTGTTCGCTTCCTATTTTTTCGGGAAGTAAAAAACCAAGCATAACACTATCTAACCTGTTATAAAATGTCATTAATAACACTAAAATTGCAAATGGAAAACTTTGCTTCAATATCATAATGCTAAATGGCCAATTCCATTTAAGTTTAAAATGATGTGTTTTAAAATATACTGTAAAAAATGCAATTCCTGCTGTTAATATGTACCCTATTGTTTGAGCATAAACAAAATTCATAATATCAATATGCCATCCAAACCATTTAAAAAGCAAAGCCAAACATATAATAATCATAATTACCCTATCGGCAACCGAAACAAAACTATCAGTTTTAAAAAGATGAAGACCTAGTAAATTTGATCTCAAATAAGCAATCATACTTATTAAAAATTGATTAACGGCAAGGATTGACAATAGTTTCATTAACCTAAAATCATAACCCATTGTTATTCCAAGCAAAATGGTGATGATTAAATAAATAATCCCTAAAACCAATTTAAGCGTAAATAAACTACTAAAATGCTTGGTTAGAAGGTGATTATTTTGGGCAATATTTTTATTATTGAATTGGGTAACACCAAAATCGAGAATAATATTTAATAAAAAGGAAAAACTAAATAAAATAGCGTATTCACCATATGAAGAATTGCCTACCGAATTTTGGACAGCGGTTTCTATTCCCAAAGGCCAAAATGGCTTAATTAATAAATTAAGTACTATTAAAAACGCAATATTTGTAACAAATTTCTTTTGCTGCATAAGGGTAACAAATATATTATTTTTTTTGAATTTTGGCGACCTAAAATTAACCTTCAAAGGTTTTTAATTCAACATTTATTCCGTCGAATTCAGCATAAGTGCAATAATTAATCCATTCACCTAGATTTATATATCTTGAAGTTTCGGATATCTCTAAATTAAGTGGTAAATGCCTGTGCCCAAAGATAAAATAATCAAAGTGTTCTTTTTTTAGTTCATCCTTGCAAAAGCTAAATAACCATTCGTTTTCATTACCTAAAAATGCTTTATCAGAATCACCAGTGCTAATTCTACTGCGTTTGCTAGAACGACGAGCAATATAAAAACCCAAATTTGGATGAAGTCTGTTAAAACACCAAATTAAAAACCTGTTTTTAAAACATTTCTTTAAAAATTTGTACCAAGCATCACCTGGCCCCAATCCATCTCCATGACCAATAAAAAAGGATTTTCCGTTATAAACTCTTTCAATAGGATTATTATAAACAGTTACGCCAAGTTCATTTGGAAAATAATCATTCATCCACATATCATGATTTCCGGTAAAAAAGATGACTGGAATACCAGCATCTGTTAATTCAGCAATTTTGCCAAGTAAACGTGTTTGCCCTTTTGGAATAGTGTATTTGTATTCCCACCAAAAATCGAAAATATCTCCTACTAAATATATTTCTTGAGCAGAATCTTTTATAGAGTCAAGCCAACGAACTATTTTTTTTTCACGCTCCAAACTCATCTCAAAAGTTGGCACTCCTAAGTGAAAATCAGATGCAAAATATATTTTTTTTCCAGCCTTCATTAAAAGAAATTATTTGAAATAATATTTTTTGGTTTAATGTTGTGCAAATTTAATGTAAATCTAATGGTATCAAAAAAAGAGTCCTTATTATTTGCTTGCAATGCCGTTTTTATATCTTTACTGTAAATAAGTGGGCAATAAATTTCACATATATTTCTAAAAATACATAATTCAACACCTGCAGTATATAGTATTTTATCTTTGTTTAAACTTTCATTAAACTCAGATGCACCAATATCTGCAAATAATTTTAATGGCAATTTTCCTACCGTAGGTGATTTAATATTTAAGGTTAATAGCCATTTAGAAGTTTGACCTAAAGGTGTCCATACTTTAAAAGCACCATCATTTTCTGAAAATTGCGCAAAGCCAAGTCCAGTTGGTTCATTTCTTCCTACATAATTATAATCAAATAAATAATCTTGATAACCATTAAAGCCACTCATTCTGAATCTATATGGCGATTTATCATGATTATTACCATAAACAAAAGCACCAGCAAAAATTCTAAAATCCAAACTTTTTTCTTTTTTAAATGAAATAGAATAATTTAACTCAAGACTTGCTTTACCAAATTTATCGTTATGGTCAAAATTAAATGAAACATTATAAGGATTAATGATTTGTTTATTTCGTATTGTATACTGAAATCTATTAATTATCGTGTATTTATTTTTTTTGCTCAATGAGGCAACTATCGAGTTTTGAAGGGCATATAATTCATCAACCCATAAATGATTTGAAGTATAGGAAATAAATTGAGTCATTTTACTTCGCGGATTTCGTTTTTTTAATTCAAATTCAAGAGTTGCAGATATTTTATAATAATTTAAATTAAAGGATGAAATTGAAGTATTATTAGTTTCGTTAAAATATTTAGTTTCAACAAAATCAGTTGAAAATGTTTTTGTTTTTCCAATAAAATTTATTTCTTGAAACAAATTATTATTTTGAGTAAAATGCTTAGTAAAATCAGCGAAGCCTATAGGTGTTTTACTGCCAAAAGCAAACATTGGAGCGATAGTAAACTCAATTGGTTTTTGTAAAAAACTATAATTATAAATAGCGCAACCTAACATGAATTTATTATATTGGTTATACCCTAAAATTGGTAAATAATTTATTTGTGTAAAGTGCGGGTCATCTAATTTACCTAAAAAATTAAATTGCAAAGGTTCAATTCTCCTAAATAAACCAGTTGTTCTAAGTCGGTTATTACTTCGATTTAATTCAGGAATAAACTCTTGAGAATCAATAATAAATTCATCCACATTACTTGGCGGAAATTCGAAAACACGTTTTCCTTTAAAGCCATTATACCAAACACTACCAACCAATTTACCATCTTTATAACCAGAAATAGAAACAGGTCCTAATAACATATTTTTATTTTTAACTAAAATAACATGGCTTTTATCACTTAATAATTTATGACTAACAATTTTGTAATCTATTTTATGATTGGTTAAAAATAATTCGGATTCAAACCATTTTAAATCAGCATTAAGATAGTATTGTAGAGTTTTTATTAAATCGGTTGGATTAGGATGTTTATATTTCCATTGCTCGAAATAAAACCTCATAGCATCGTCAAATTTTTCCTTCCCTAAATAGTTCATTAAATAATCCATAGCAAGGGCTGTTTTAGAATAAACTATTGCTCCATAATTAAATTCGGTAAATTTATCTGCTTTAGTAGCAATTGGTTGATCCGTATTTTTTCTTGCAGCTAATAAATATAAAAATTCATATTGGGCCTTATGATTAAATTTATTTAATCCAAAAAAACGAAATGTACTATCTCGATCTATTATGCTAGTTAATTTTTTTTCGGGATACTTTGTTCGAATATACCTCATTTCATAAAATGAATTCAAACCCTCATCTAAAGCAGGAAATTCTCTTTCATTACTTCCTAATATTCCATAAAACCAATTATGACCAACCTCATGCATAATTGTTGTTTCAAGGGTAAAATCATTTCCACTTTTACCAATTATAGTAATATTTGGGTATTCCATTCCTCCGCCGGCACTAATAGTACCATCAATTGCAGTAACATGATTATATGGATAATCTCCATTTAAGGCAGAATAAAATAATGTTGCATCATTAATATACTCTAATGATTTTGACCATAGTTCGGGTTCACTATTTGTAAAAAAAGACCATGTATTTACTTTTCTACCAGAATTAGGTAATAAAATTTCATCTTTCAACACATGAAATCTTTTATCTGCAAACCATGCAAAGTCATGAACTCTAAATTGTCTAAATGTAATTGTTTTAAATTCTTTGTCTGAAATTGGGAATTCCAAATTATTACTGTATTTTTTCTTTGTTACTAGTTTTTCAGTCTCCTTTACTTTTTCAAAAAGCCAAAGTTCTTCTTCCTTCTCATCTATTCTATCTCCAGTTGCAGCTAAAACATAATTTTTTGGCAGCGTAATGTTTACATCAAAATTACCAAATTCACTATAAAATTCACCTTGATTTAAATAAGGCATTTGGTGCCAACCATCTCTATCAAATACCGCTGGTTTTGGATACCACTGTGTAATGGCATAAGCTTGACCAATATGCCCAAGTCTTGATATTTTAGCTGAGGGCAATTGAACACGAAATGGTGTAGAAATAAAAATTGTATCCTTTGGGTTTATTGGTTTATTTAAAATGAGTTTACATATATCAATATGCTCTTTATCAAATTCCCATTTTATTGATTCTCCGTTAACAGTAAAATTTAAACTATCAATGAAACCTAATTCATCAGCTTTTGCAAAATACATAGCTGTTTCGCTATTTTGTAATAATTGTTTTGCTAATGCAGTTTCATTATTTTTATAGGCATTTGGCCATAAATGAAAATAAATGAAATTTAATGGGATAAGAGAATTATTTATATACTCTATTTTTTCAAAAGCTGAAAGCTTATGAGTAACATCATCTAAAGTAACGTCAATCTTATAATTAACTTCTTGCTGGAAATAGTTTTCTTGAGAAAATAAATTAATATTAAAACACAAAAATGAAATTAAAAAACAAAAAAAACATTTTAGCATTATATTAATGTATTTATTTTAAAACCTCTGCTAATTTCTTATCTAATTCAGCTCCTCTTAAATCTGTTGCAATAATAATCCCATTTTTATCAATTAATACGGTATAAGGAATAGACTGAACAGCATATATTTGAACTGCTTCACTTTGCCAAAATTTTAAATCACTTACTTGTGGCCATGTTAATCCTTCTTTTGAAATCGCCTCTATCCACTCATCTCTATTTTTATCTAAAGAAACTCCTAATATTTCAAATCCTTTACTTTTATATTTTTCATAGCAACGTTTCACATTTGGCAATTCTTTTCTGCACGGTCCGCACCAAGATGCCCAAAAATCAATTAAAACAACTTTACCTCTAAGTGCTGATAATGGCAAATCTTTATCATTTGGCATTGGTAAAATTAATTCTGGTGCCTCTGCCCCTACTTTAATAGCTTGAGTTCGTGAAACCATCATTTCGGTTTGTTGAACCATTCCATGAAAAGATTTTATATCCTCATTATTTGGATATTTTTCGGTTAATCCTTTATCAAGTGCTTTATAAACATCTAAATAAATCTCTGGTTTAATTTGTTGAATTGCCATAATAGAAGCAAGAGAACTTGGATTTTCTTTTATCTTTTTAGCAATAATATCGCTATAAGATACTATCATTTTTTCATAAGGTATTTGTAATTCTTTAGATAAAGAATCAGCACTTAATGAATCTAATTTTTGTACAATTAATGCGTTATTAAATACAGACTCTAAAGAATCAGTTCTTATTTTTTGTCCTTTTGCTAATTCGTTATATTCTAAATATAATTTAGTATCAGGAGAACCTTCAACTTTATAGGTATTTCCTAAATCACGAGCATCTCCAGTAATTGTAATCTTTTGAGCCGAATCTAAAACTAACATAGCAAAATTAGAATTTGACAATCTTAATCTATAAAAACCAACACTTGGCGAATAATTATTGATTAAGAATTCTCCTTTTTCATTGATTGTTACACTATCAACAACCATCGGCCCTTTTTGAGAAAGTTTTTCTAAATAGATGACTTCACTTTTAGAATTTGACAAATTTCCATTAATTTCGAATCCGGAATTATTCTTAGGTTTTGAATCCGTACAAGCGCTAAATAAGGCAATTATAAAAGCCGTTATTACAATTTTGTTCATATCATTTTTGGTTTTGAATACTTAACAAATATCACATTATTTTTTATATTATCAAGTTTAAAACTATTTCTAAATTAAGTTAGTTTTGCTAAAAAAGGCTAATTTAAATAACCGCTTAAACCTAAATAAATAACATTTGAAGAGCCTGAGTTTTCCAAAACATAATTTTTTGAAAATTGAGATGTTTGATTTAAATACTCATTATCATTTATAAATTTTTCGAGATAATTAATTAAATCATTAC
>CAIYSA010000118.1 GCA_903928655.1 uncultured Bacteroidota bacterium | reverse complement strand
TATTAAAGCATCAGTTTCATTTGCTGCAACTTCAAATTCAATTACTGATAATGCTCTAGTTCCTCGCTCCATTACATTATCAATGCTTTCATAACCTTTTATATTTAATAATACGTTTTGAGGAAAATAACCCGGAGGAGCAACTAAACCAGTTAAAATTTCTTTAATAAATTCTGCTTTAGTTAATTTAGGATTTAGAGCGTAGTTCACTTCCTTTTGATGACCTAGTTTATCAGTAGTTTCTTTGCTCATATTTTTTCCACAAGCACTGCCAGCACCATGATTTGGATAAACGATCAAATCATTGCTTAATGGCATAATCCTATTTCTTAAAGAATCATACAGATAGCCCGCTAGTTTTTCTTCCGTTAATTCCGCAATAACATGTTGTGCTAAATCTGGGCGACCTACATCTCCAATAAATAAAGTATCTCCACTTATGATACCATGTTCTTTACCATTTTCATCTATTAATAAATAGGTTGTGCTTTCCATTGTGTGTCCAGGTGTATGAATTACTTTTACACTGTAATTCCCAACTTTAAAAATTTGATTGTCCTCGGCAACCGTTGCTTTATAATTAGGTTTTGCTGTGGGGCCAAATACAATTTCTGAATCCGCACTTTTCATTAAGTCTAAATGTCCGCTTACAAAATCGGCATGAAAATGAGTTTCGAAAACATATTTTATTTTAGCGTTATCTTTTTTTGCTCTATCAATATAAGGTTGTACTTCTCTTAATGGATCAAAGATTGCTGCTTCTCCATTGTTTTCTAAATAATATGCTGCATGTGAAATGCAACCTGTATAAATTTGTTCTACTTTCATTTTGTTAGATTTTTATAATTTTTAATTAATTTAATTTTCTTTAACTTAATTGATTTATGGACATCTTCCATGGCATTTGTTTTTCATGATTTTATTTATTTTTCCGATTCAGAACTATTTATAGAATTTTCAGTTTTTTTTGCTGGTGATAATTTGTAAATTAAGTAACCAAAACCTGCTACTAAATGAAGCAATACAATGATGAAAATAAAAGTTGCCATAGCTATTTTTTAATGTTTTTACAATTCAAATGTCGTTTAGATTTAGCTAAAATGATATGATGAAAGTCACTTTTTAACTTAAAATGTATTGAGTTTTTTAGTTATGTAACATAGGTTACAATTATATGTTTATTGACGATTGTAACTTTACTAAAAAATAGAAATTATGAAAGAAGACATTATAATTGGAAAAAGAGCTAACTCCAATTTTTTTAGAAAGCTAGGAACCTTATTAAACCTTGAGGAAGGATTATACAAAGTGTATGATAATGTTTTTGGAATTCAATCAGGTACTTGGAAAAAGTTGCCTAAATTCGATTATATACTACTTTTTAAAACTTTGTATATCAAATGCGAAGGATGTTCGCCAGAAGATTTTGAGAATGACAAAGGAGCTATTTATCAATTGAGTTTAGTATATAATAAAAACAGAAAATTAATTGTGCACGAAAGCAAAATTAAAGAAGACGTTTTTGTACTCGCAGAAAAACTAAAATCTTTTTACCATATAAAAATTAAGGATTCAGCAAGTGATAGACGAAATCCAAAATGGATTAATTAATAAGCCTTGATAATTTTTTATCAGAATTTGAGAACAACATTGTTTTTTTACAAATGTTATTTTTAAGAACTTTAAATGTTAATTATTGAATGAATAATAATTTCAATAAATAAAAAATCTTTATGCTAACTCATTAATAAGATAAGTAGTATCAATTTATTATCGAGTATTAATAAACTGGTAAATAAAATTTGAAAATAGCTCCATTTTCTTTTTTAGTTTCTACCCAAATTTTACCATGGTGTAAATCAATAAATTCTTTACATATTATTAATCCTA
>CAIYSA010000117.1 GCA_903928655.1 uncultured Bacteroidota bacterium | reverse complement strand
TCATTTAAATTAGCTTTGTTAAATTTACCGCCTGTTGTTTTAATTTGATAAATACATTCTGTATTATAGCCAACAAAAAGTCCATCTCCTCGGGTATGATCAAAATCAGTTTCCCATTTTGAATTTAATTCTGTTAACTGATAGCTGCGCTTTTTTAATTTGTCGTTATCCATTTTTTTGACAACTGGACTACCAAATGAAATTCGGTATTTATTGATTTCATTAAAAATAAGAGAATCTAATTTCAACGATTTAATAACTAAGTCTTGAGCGAATAATGGTACATTTAAACATACCAAAATTAAAATCCATTTTGTTTTCATGATTTTTAGTTTTAAGTGAACAATATAGATGGCTTATTATTTTTTAAGTAATATTTTAATATATGTCATTTCGTAAAAAATTAATACCAATCAGCAAATTTTACAAGGCGTTGTTTAACAATTAAAAAATTAAGCATGATGTTATGATATGGTTTACTATTTTCAGAACTAATAGTGTTGTTTGTAAAGCAATAGCCTAGTTGCACAAAACGACGGTATCCAATATCCTTTTTATTGGAGCCTGTCCGCACAACACTAAACGCTAAATATGCTTTTGCTCTGTATCCATAATCGTTAGATAATGAAGTTTGTAAATTTTTAAATGTATCAAAGCCAATATTTAAATACCCAACAAAATATTTGCAGTATGATTTATGGGATAAATTTAAAATCGGAAAGCTAGTTACATTTAAATCTGCCCCGAACAAACAATTGTAAATAGGTTTATTGCTATAATTAGTTTGTAAAAAATCATTTGGTGCATTTTTTAAAATTAACTTCGACAAGCCTAAACCACCATGAAGTAAAATCCGATTATATTTTTGTCCAAATTCTAACGTATTAGTTAATACTGGAATTTTATCTAGCGAATAAGCATTAGATATTAGTAATGCTTTGTTTTTACGAGACTGTTTGTAGTATTGAGCATTTATTGATGTTGCGCAGATCATGATATATAAAACTGCTAGTATTGATTTAGTTGATTTCATAATTAGTTAGTTTAAAAGGTGAGTTGAATAGTTTTAATTGATGAAGGTGCAGTTGGAAGTATTCATGTAATGTAAAGCGGATAAAAAAGTTACATTAAAACGTCTTTATAAGTTAAAGCATCAAATTATCGTTATCCATTTTTTTTACAATTAGACTTCCAAATGAAATTCGGTAATTATTGATTTCATTAAAAATAAGAGAATCTAATTTCAACGATTTAATAACTAAGTCTTGAGCAAATAATGATATATTTAAACATACCAAAATTAAAATCCATTTTGTCTTCATAACTTTTAGTTTTAAGTGAACTATTGAGAGGACTGTTTTTGCTTTTTCTTTTTAAAGTTATATTTGAATTTATTGAATGAAAATTTAAACCATTTTGCACAAAAAATTTAATACCAATCCGCAAATTTTATTAGTTGTTTTTGCCAATCAAAAAGTTAAACATTAAACTATGATATTGTTTACTGTTTTCGTTTTCCGTATCTTAGTCATTTGGACCCATAAAACCGTTTTTAATATAGTTACCATTTACCAAACGATATTTTGTTGGTTTTGGAAGTTCATCAGTATAATCAGCTTGTTCAGTAGTGACTCTTAATGTTCGATATACCCATACTCCATTTATTGGAGCAGCTAAAAAATCAAGAAAATATCTATTATTTAAATATGGATTAGCAGTATCTCCCTTTTTAAAATTATCTAGGTCTATTAATTCAACCATAACCCAAAATTGATCATCACCCATTTGAGGTCCATTATAAATTTTAAAAGTGTCTATTGCTAAACGCTTTCCGCTTAATCTATCAGTAAGAAGTTTGTTAAATTCAATAAGTGCGGAGTTATGGTTAAACCAACCCTGCACATACATGCTATCAGGATCGCTAGTCTTATCTATTTTTGATAATTCAGAAGAAATTACTAATTGATTAAATTTAGCTTCTACTAACCTATTAATAATTGCTTTCGTGCTATCAATATTAGCTTCGTTAGCTTTTTGAGCATTAATTGATGTTGTATAAAACAAAACACATAGTACAATTATTATATTTTTAAAT
>CAIYSA010000116.1 GCA_903928655.1 uncultured Bacteroidota bacterium | reverse complement strand
CCGATTAAAAGGATATAAAATTAGCAAGAATGTATCGCTAGGTATTGGATGTGTGGTAATTGGTAAAGACGTTGTAATTGGAGAAAATTCGAGTATCGGTTTTTTTACAATTGTAAGAGCTAACAAAATTAAAATTGGTCGCTTTGTGAAAATAGGTGCATTAAGTGCCATTGATACCGAACTTTTTTCAATTGATGATGATGCTCGTATTAACGAGCAAGTTTATATTGGTGGAATGAAAACTCCTGAGTCTGCTTTAATTATGGGAAAACGAACCATTATTATGCAAGCAAGTTATATTAATCCTACTAAACCAATTATCATTGGAGACGATTCTGGTGTTGGCGGCCATTGTTTATTATTTACACATGGATCTTGGAATTCAGTTTTAGAAGGTTATCCAGTAAAATTTGCACCCATTACCATTGGAAAAAAAGTATGGTTGCCTTGGCGTGTTTTTGTAATGCCTGGTGTTACCATTGGAGATGGAGTAGTGGTAGGGGCAGATTCTTTGTTGAATAAGGATATTCCAGCCAATTCATTAGTAGCAGGTTCACCAGCTAAAATTTTGAAATCAAATTTCCCAGAAGCATTATCAGAAAATGAAACAACAAAAATAATAGATACTATTTTTGTTGAATTCATTGCCCATTTAAAACATCATCACTTTAATGTTAATCAATCCGATTTAGGAAATGGATTTGAGTTAAACATAGCTAATCAAAAAAAGAATGCATTTTTAAAATTTGAAGAGACGTTTACAAATTCAGTTTCAGCTTCCGATTCTATTTTGGTTTTGCGAAAAGGAATTTTGCCTGTGACTTTTAATTACAAGATGGTAATTTCTTTAGAAAGTAAAGAAAGAATTGGTACAAGTAAAATTGGTGAAGAATTTGTAAGTTTTTTATCTCGTTATGGTATTCGGTTTAATAGATTAGATTAATCATGACAATCCTCGCGTACCTTGGTCATCCGGCACATTTTCATTTGTTTAAAGAAACAATTAAGAATTTACAAGCTAAATCTCATAAAGTAATTATCGTTATTAAAAGTAAAGATGTATTAGAAAAATTACTGATTGATAGTCATTTAGAATATATAAATATTGTTCCTTCTCAAAAACAAAACGGTAAAATTGCTAAGTACTTTAATTTGGTAAACAGATTATTGGCACTTACCAAACTTATTTTAAAACATAAACCTAACAAACTCATTGGTTCAGCTGCCGAATTGGCAATACTTGGTAAAGTTTTTAAAATTCCGTCGTATGTTTTTTTTGAAGATGATTTTGAAGTAGTTCCAAAATTTGCAAAAATTGCAGGTCCATTAGCAACGTATTTGGTTTGCCCTAATTGTTGCAGCGCATGGAAATGGAATGAAAAAAGAATAGGTTATAATAGTTATCATGAGTTGGCGTATTTACATCCAGATCATTTTAAACCAGATATAAATAAGGTAAGCTCTATTTTTGATTTTAAAAGAAAAAATTTCATTTTAAGATTTGCTCAGTTAACTGCCTATCATGATGTTGGAAAATCTGGAATTACAGCTCAAGTAGCACAACATTTAATTGATTTACTTTTGCCTCATGGTAATGTTTTTATTACTTCTGAAAGACCTTTAGAAACACAATTTGAAAAATACCGAATACAGATTTCTCCTTTAGATATTCATCACGCATTATATTTTGCAGATATGTATATTGGAGATAGTCAAACAATGACAGCTGAAGCAGCGGTTTTAGGGACTCCCGCAATTCGCTTTAATGATTTTGTTGGAGAATTATCTTATTTAGAGGAATTAGAGCATGTCTTTTATCTTACTATTGGAATTAAAACAAATGAACCCGAATTGCTCATAGAAAAAACAAAAGAGTTACTCAATATGCCTGATTTAAAAGAGCTTTGGGCAGCACGTAGAAAATATATGTTAGATAAAAGTATAAATTTTGCTGAATTTATGACTACTCTAATTGAAAAGTAAAAACTTTAACTAAATTAGTACTTTAAAGTGCTATGAATAAAGACTTAATAATAAATGAACAAGGTCAAGAGGCTTTTGATTTTATTGTAAAATATACAGGCGATTCTTTTGATCATAGTTTAATATTGAAAACGAACGATGTTTTCAATATTGATTTACTTGACACTAATATAAATAAGGATATAGTAAATCTTAATAAAATTAATGACATTAATGGCATTAATCGGTTTTTAAAATCGGTCAATTTAAAACTTTTAGAAAATAATATTTTTATAGGTTGCATGGAAACTTACATTCAACGTAAAAAAAGATTATTGAAAAAATATCCATTTTTAATTGCCCAAATTTATTTTTTTTTAGATTTTATTTTCAAACGAATTTTCCCTAAATTTTTTTTAACAAGATGGTTATATTTTTTTATTACTGCCGGAAGAAACAGAGTATTGTCGAAAGCAGAAGCTTTAGGACGTATTGTATTTAATGGTTTTGATATTATTGAAGTAAAAGAAGTTGGAAACTTAACTTACTTTGCAAGTAGAAAAACTATAAGGCCAATTCCTTTAAAAATCCCATCTTTTGGTCTTTTTTTTAAAATGAAACGAATTGGAATTAATAATAATTTAATTACAGTTTATAAAATTAGAACGATGCATCCGTATGCAGAATTCATTCAAAGCTATATTTTTGAAACTAATAATTTAAGAGATGGTGGTAAAATTAAGGATGATTATAGAATAACAAGTTGGGGTAAAATTTTAAGAAAATTATGGATTGATGAGTTGCCTATGGCAATTAATTTATTGAAAGGTGAAATAAAACTTGTTGGTATTCGCCCATTAAGTCAACATTATTTAAGTTTATATTCTGATGAATTAAAGCAAAAACGTACTTTAACAAAACCAGGATTAATACCTCCTTTTTATGCGGATATGCCAATTACTTTTGAGGAAATTATGAATTCGGAATTAAAGTATCTTAATTTATATGAACAAAATCCAAAAAAAACAGATTTCAATTATTTTTTTAGAGCACTTAAAAATATCTTGTTTAAAAATGCAAGAACCAATTAATATTTTATTTCTTACGATTTAATTCAGTTATAATCATTTCTGAAACATCTATTTTATTAGATTCATGAGGAATTGTATTACAACTAATCACATCCAAAGTCCCTGATTTTATAAGATCATTATAAGCATCATTTGCAAATACGGCATGTACTCCAATGCAAATTGGAGACTTCATTTCTGCATTATTAAGATGTTGAATTGTTTCGATCATAGTTCTAGCAGTTGAAATAATATCATCAACTAACACGGGAATATGATTTTTATATTTTTCAATTTGAGGAATTGAGACTTCAACATCACTATCACCATGTCTTATTTTTTCTAAAACAATGAATGGTACTTCAGCATTTTTTGCAACTTCTGAAACCCATTGTTCACTTTCACTATCAGGACCAATTAATAGAGCATTCGGGATATTGGTTTTTATCCAATTCGAAATTAATTCAGAGGCATGCAATACGCAACAAGGAATAGAATATATTTCATCCATTGATGTTCTACGATGTAAGTGTGGGTCAATTGTAATTATACTATCTAAAGTGTCGGAAAGTATGTTAGCGAAATATTTTGAAGTAACAGCTTCTCCTGAATTAAATTGTTTGTCTTGTCTCATATAAGATAAATATGGAGCAATCAAACAAATTGATTTTGCTTTTAAATCTTTTAATAGTTTGCAAAAGAATATAAGTGGCAATAATTTTTTATCGGGTTCATGTAAAGTGCATACAATAATAATTTCACAATTTTCAACATTACTTAATATTCTGATATAAGTTTCTCCATCAGGAAATTGCCTTTGAATAAAACTTCCTTCTTCAGCATTAATGCCATTAATTATTTTTTTAGCTAGGTTTTCATTTCCTGGTAATCCAAAAACGATTAGATTCATTATTTAATAATTATTAAATCAGTTAAACTATTTAAATATTCAATGGCATATTCTAATTCGCCTTTTGATTCGGAGTAGATAATAAATAAAAGTTCTCCATTTTTAAGATCTCTTCCTATTGGAGCATAAAATTGTACTCCTGCAGATGGAGATTTTGGAGCACCAGCTAATTTAGCAATACGGGCTAGTTTTCTATTATCTATTGAAGTTACAATTCCATTTTTTGTAGAAAAAACATCATGCTTGTATTTTGCAAGCGTTGGTTCTTTAAATTCTCCTTGAGCTTCGCAAATCTTTTTGAATTTTTCGTAAGCTTTTCCATTTTCTAAAATTGTTCTGGCTACAGTGTTTTCTGTACCATGGTTAAATCTACCGGATAGTTTAAGTAATTCTGCCGCTAATGTTATAGATCTTTCTTTTAAATCTAATGGTGCAGTTGGATTGTTTTGAAGAACTTCTAAAACGTCAATAGCTTCTAATGATGGGCCAATTCCTCTTCCAACAGGTTGTGTACCGTCAGTAATAATTACTTCGGTATGTATTCCTATTTCTTCACTAACGGCTTTAAAATAATATTGAAGTCTTAATGCTTCTTCATTAGAACGAACCTTTGCGGTTGGACCAACAGGAATATCAATAACGACATGAGTTGAACCCGCAGCAACTTTTTTAGAAAGTACGGAAGCAACCATTTGCCCTTCACTATCAATATCTAATGATTTTTCAACGGCTATAAGAATATCATCAGCAGGACTTAATTTAACCGCACCGCCCCAAGCAAAGCACCCACCTTCTAATTCAATTACTTTTTTAATTTCATCAATACTAAGGTTTACATTTGTTATTGTTTCCATTGTATCTGATGTGCCAGCTGGCGATGTAATTGCCCTTGATGATGTTTTAGGAATTATTAAACCTGCTGCAGCTACTATACTTACAACAATCGGAGTTGTTCTATTTCCAGGGAGGCCACCAACACAATGTTTATCGTAAATTAATTGATTTCCCCATTCTATTTTGTTTCCAACATTAATCATCGCTTTGGTTAAGTAACAAATTTCCTTAACAGTTAAATTATCTACAGCACAAGCTGATACAAATGAAGCTAATTCTATACTAGAATAATGCCCTTCCACAACATCTTTAATTATTTCATTATATGCCTTTTCTTCTAACTCTTTTTTATAAATTTTGGCTCTTACTAAACTTAATGATTCTATAGGTTGTAAATGTGCGATTGTTATTGTATCGCCGTTTTTAAGATCTAATCTATTCATAGCTTTTGATGATAAGCTAGCTTCACAATCTTTTAGCAAATCTGAGTGTATGATATTTAGTGTTGCAACAATATGATTCCCATTTCTATAAACTTCTAACCGTGTTAATGCTGTAAATCCTTCCGACTTGCAAATTGGACAATCAGCTCTAAGAAATAAAATATTTTCATTGTACGTATCAATGCCTAAATCTTTAATAATTAATTTTTGAGATTGAACGTTATTCATACAGTTGAATTTGATTAAATATTTTTTTCGATTTTATTTGTTTTATAAAATAGGTTTTGATTTTATTCTTGTTATTAATTTAAATAATTCAAACCAAATAACACTTACAAAACCGATGGAAATACTTATAGACAATTGGACTAAATTTAAAGGTTCTAATTCGAAAAATTTAGATATTGGTTTGATGTAAAGCATTAATTCTAATATAGCAAGTGTAATGCAAATGATTAGTACCACTAAATTATTTTTATTTTTCATTGAATAAAAAATTGAATAATAAAACGATCTGTTAACAAGGGTTAAAAAAATATTAGAAAAAATTAAAGTTGTAAATACAATTGATCTTGTTAACTGTTCATCATAGTTTTTATTAATAGCATATTGATAAGCGAATAAAGTTCCAACCGTTATTATCAACCCTTGTATTATACTTACTATTAATTCTTTCCAATTAAAAAAAGTAGTGGAGAACGGGCGAGGCTTTTGTAACATTGTGTTTTTTTCAATGGGTTCATTTTCATATATGATAGAACAAGTTGGCCCCATAATTATTTCTAAAAATATGACATGAATTGGAGAAAATATGTTTGGATATATCCAACCAAGAGCCAATGGAGTAAATACGGTTAAAATAATAGGAATATGGATAGATATAATATATTGAATAGCTTTTTTGAGATTAGCATAAATTTTTCGCCCCGTTGCAACGGCTTCAACCATTTGTGCTAAATCATCATTTATTAATATTAAAGAAGCTGCTTGTTTTGCAATTTCAGTTCCTTTTTTACCCATTGCAATTCCAATATGAGCTGCCTTAAGTGCTGGCCCATCATTTACGCCATCTCCAGTCATTGCCACAATTTCATTATTGGATTTTAAAGCATTAATGATTTTTAATTTGGCATCTGGAAACATCCGTGTAAATATATGAGTATCCGTTACACGTTCCTTTAATTCAGTTTCTGATAAACTCATTAATTCGTCACCTGAGATACTTTTTTCAAAGCCTTTAAAACCAACTTGTTTGGCAATTGCAGTTGTTGTTGCTGCATTGTCACCTGTTATGATTTTAACAATAATGCCTGCTGAATAAAAATTATTAAAAACCTCGGTAATGTTTTTTTTCGGTGGATCATAAAATGCCACAATACCTTTAAATTGAAATTGAAGTTCTTGTTGGGTTTCTGGATATTTGTTTCCTTTAAAGACTGATTCTCCAACTCCTAAAACACGATAACCATCATTTGTTATTATTTTAATAGCATCATGAATTTGATTTTTTTCTATATCAGAAAGAGTTGAAATATTAATTAAGGCTTCAGGCGCTCCTTTAGCAGCTATTATTATATTATCTGATTCATCTTTGAATATATGCGTCATCATTGGAGGTTTTCCATCTAACGGATATTCATGAATCATTTTAAATTGTTTTCTTTCATCATTTTGAAGACTTTTTTCGTAAGCTTTATGTAAAGCAATTTCCATTGGGTCAAAAGCAATTGTTTCACTGGCAAGCATAGCTAAACGAATTAATCCTTTTTCTTCAATGTCTAATTCACTTTCTGGATTTGAAATTTTATTTGTTTTTAAAACAAACAATTTAGCCA
This sequence comes from uncultured Bacteroidota bacterium, assembly GCA_903928655.1. GTDB lineage: Bacteria > Bacteroidota > Bacteroidia > B-17B0 > Aurantibacillaceae > UBA4416. Next base: position 3,465 of record CAIYSA010000116.1, on the reverse strand, counting down.
AACTCATTTTGTTTTCGGTTATGGTTCCTGTTTTATCAACGCAAATTATGGTGGCACTACCTAGTGTTTCAACAGTTTTCATTTGCTTTACCACAATGCCCATTTTCATTAATCTCCATGCTCCTAAAGCCATAAATGTAGTAAAGGCAACTGGTATTTCTTCGGGCAACACACTCATCGCAAGTGTTAATGCTTTTAGTAAACTATCAAACAAGTTAAACGAATGCAAATAATTAATGACCCAAACTATTGCGAAAATAATAGCGCCAATTATTACCATTTTTTTTACGAAACTATCTATTTGCAATTCCAATGGTGTTTTTTCTTCCTTTATACTTTCTAAACTTTTTCCAATTTTACCTAATTTTGTTTCATTTCCGATAGCATTTATTTCAACAATTGCTGATCCACTTGCCGCTGATGTTCCTCTAAAAACGAAGTGATCCTCTTTAGATTTGTCTTTGAAAACAGCTAATGATTCTCCTGTTAATATGGACTCGTTTACTGAAAAATCGTTTGAATGAATAATTTTTCCGTCTGCTGAAATAGAAGCGCCTTCTTCTATAATTAAAATATCTCCAATTACTAAATCGTCACTTTTTATTTTTTCAATTTTATTATTTCTTATTACTTTACAATAGGGTAGGGTGAAGTCTTTTAATTTTTCTAAAGCATTTCTACTCCTCGAATCTTGATATAAAGAAATTGCTGCAATAAAAATAATAGCTGATGAAAGAAAAATTCCATCCCCGTTTTTGCCACTCAAAAAATAAATTGAGGAGGCTACCAATAATAAAGTGAGGATAGGCTCTTTTATTAAACTTTTAAGGGCAATTATAATGCTATTTTCTTTTTTGTAAATTAGTTGATTTGTCCCATTTTTTTTAATGGAGTCGGCTACTTCCTCATTGGTTAAACCATTTATGCTAAAATTATTTAGAAGCATTTTTTTTAATTTTAGTCTATTTTTTTAAGGTTGCTTTTTTTTGTTTTTTGAAATATTTTTTAAATGGCCAAGAAACTTTTAATGCTTCCATATTTTCATTAAATCCATTGGTGCCATATTTTAAGTTTAGCAAACTTTGGTTTAAGTTATTGGATAATGTTGTATCGTTTAATAAAGCTCCTACCGTTCCGTTTCCGTTATTAATTTTTCCTGATATTATTTTAAAATTGCTAGCTATAGTTGAAATGGAATCACTTATGGATTGAATATTTATCATTGTTTGGTTTAGTTTTTGAGCAAATAAAGTATCTGTTAATAATTTTCCGGCGGTTCCTTTTCCAGATTTTACACCTTTTACAATGCTTTTTAAATCACCTGCAATAACAGCAGCTCTTTCACCTGTAATATTAATATTAATAATAGCTTGTCTTAAATTTTCAGATATTGTAGTATCCATTAAAATACTCCATAATGTATTTGGTTTATTTAAACGATTAGCAATTATTTTAATATCTCCTGTTATGTCTTTAATGTTTTGGTTTGAAATTTCTAAAGTTCTCATCATGGCATCTGTTCCAATTGGGTTAAAACTTATAATTGTATTTCCATCTTCAACACTTTTTGCATTTTCATCAGAAGAAGTAATATTAATTAATTTATTACCCATTAATCCATCTGTTCCAATATTTGCTATTGCATTTTTCTTTATAAACTGTTGAACTTTATTTTCTATTACCATAACCACATTAACCGTCGAATCGTTTATGATTTCAACTTCTTTTACAGTTCCAATATCAATTCCTGTAAATCGTACATTATTTCCAGGCATTAAGCCATTTATTGTTTTAAATTTCGCTTGAAGTTCAAATGTTGATCCGAAAAAATTTTGCTTAGCTCCAATTAAATATAATGCAATTATTAATAATCCTGTCCCTGTTAAAACAAAAACACCAACTTTAATATTTTTTGATATTTCCATAAATTATTTATTCAAAAAATTGTTTAACTTTTAAATCTGAAGAGTTTTTAAGTTCTTCTAATGTCCCTGTTGCATAACACTTTCCTTCTATCAACATTATAATTCTGTCAGCGACTATTTTCACACAATTAATATCATGTGAAATTATTATTGAAGATGTTTTATATTTTTTCTTAATATCATTCATTAAATTACTTATTTCCTTGCCGGTTATAGGGTCTAATCCTGTGGTTGGTTCATCATATAAAATAATTTCAGGTTTTAGAATAAGAGTTCTGGCTAAAGCAATTCGTTTTCTCATTCCACCAGATAATTCGGCAGGCATCATATCAACGGTATTTGCCAAACCAACATTAGTTAAAGCTTCTATTACCAAATCGTTAACATCATTTTTATTTTTTTTAAACCAATGCCTCCTTAATGGAAATTCTAAATTTTCACGAACAGTCATTGAATCGTACAATGCATTGCTTTGAAATAAAAAACCAACCTTAATTCTTAGTTTATCTAATTCTATAGAATTTAAATCAGGAACTTCATTTCCTAAAACATTTATTGTTCCTTTATCAGGCTTCATTAATCCAATAATACACTTAATTAAAACTGATTTTCCAGAGCCCGATTTACCTAAAACAACAACGTTTTCGCCAGGATATAAATTTAAATTGAAATCTATTAATACAGAATTACTTCCAAATGCTTTATATAAATTTTTAATGTTAATTACAGCATTAGCATGATTTCCTAATTCTGTTTTTTGATTAATATTTGTTTGAAGTTTCATTAATTTAGATTTAAAACATCTGTAATTTGAACGGCAAGTAAATCAATCACAAACACTAATAGCGAAGAAATTACAACGGCAGAATTTGCAGATTGACCAACACCTTCAGTTCCCTTTTTAGAATTAAACCCTTTATAACATCCAATTATTCCAATTGTGAATCCGAAGAAATATGTTTTTAAAATTGATGGAGTAACATCACTATAAACAATTGTGTCAAATACTTGATTCCAAAATAAACTCCAACTTACAGAGCCATGTATATTTACTCCTAAATATGCACCATAAAGAGAAATAGCATCTGCTAGCATCACTAAAACAGGAATCATTAATGTTGTAGCCATTACTCTTGTTACTACTAAATATTTATATGGATTTGTTCCTGAAACATCCATGGCATCTATTTGCTCAGTAACTTTCATCGAACCTAATTCAGCTCCAATTCCAGAACCTATTTTACCTGCACAAATTAATGCGGTTATTACTGGAGCAATTTCTCGTATTAATGAAACAGAAACCATTTTTGGAAGCCAAGCTTCTGCACCAAATTCTATAAGGGTTGGTCGTGATTGTATTGTAATTACTAAACCCATAATGAAGGCGGTAATTATCACTAAGCCAATCGATTTATTTCCAATATAAAAACATTGTCTTAAAAACTCCTTAAATTCAAATCGTGTTCTGAAAAGTTCAATGAAGAATCTTCCAGAAAATCGCGATATATCACCGACCTCTTCTAAAAATGAATTTAAAACT
>CAIYSA010000115.1 GCA_903928655.1 uncultured Bacteroidota bacterium | reverse complement strand
TGCCTAATTTTTTTAAACGAACAGCTAATTCAAATAAGCGATTTTGAGGAGCGCCAACTTCAGGTGGAAAATATTGTGTAAGAATTAATAGTTTCAATTTGAATTTATTTTTCTAATTCCTTAATAGCTTGTTTATAATCAACAAACTCAATTTTTTGAGAGGATAAATATTCAATAAGCCACATATACCAATCTTTCCATGTTTTATGTGAATCTGAAAAATAGCGGTCATGGAAATCGATTCCTAAATATGGTAAATTTAAATTGAAACTTTTATCTATTATTTTTATTGTTTCCTCACAACTTTGTTTAAAATTTTTACTTTGCCATTGCTTTGGTTTTTGTATAATATAACCATCCATTATTTGAAATGGAAATTCCCACATATTTCCTATTTTATAAGGTGCTTTAAAACTCATTTCACTGCTATCAAAAGAATAGCCAACTTTTGCCATATTGTTTAATGTATTCTCATTTGTTCTGATATAGTGCATTCTGCAACCAAAATAGTGCATATTAGACAACTTTTTAAATACTTCATATTCCATTTGAATTTTTTCTAAGTTTTCAAATTCAATTCCGTGCAAACCAATATTACAACCCATTTCAATCATTTTATGAATCCAAAATTCTGAATTTTTTTGAGAATATACTAAACCAATACCTTGATTAACAGCAATAAAATAAGTACTTGAAACTTGATGTTTTAAATTAAACTCATTTAGAGTTTCAATATGTTGCCATTGATCTTTATAAAGGTCACCTACCCGATTGAAAAATTCATGTAAAGAAATTTTACCTGTAAACAATTCAATTTTACTTCTCAAGAAATATTTAGGTACAATTAAATCTTTCAGGTAATGTTCTGAAAGAGTTAAATGGTCAATATCATGAGAAACTATAGCTTTCATTTTTTGTTTAAACTAGTTATAAATCTATTAATTTATTTACTTTTTAAAAAGTTTAATTAACCACGGAAGGTTATTTATTTTTAATGTATTATAATTGATCGATAAAGCTCCGAATCCTTTGTAAAATGTTGCTAAACTTTCTTTTGAACCACCACCAAAATCAAAAAAACGACTTTTATTCTCAAAAAACTGAATGGCACTATGTGTCAAATAATGCATACTACCAGAGTTTTCGGATTTATCAAAATTTGTTCCTTTCAAATAAACAGTATGTTTTCCATTGCTAATAAAGTGCGCTAAAGCTTTTACATTATCCTTAGAATCAACAACTTTAAAAGAAAATAAACTGTGATTAGCCATAGCATTTATAAGTAATGCATTAAACTTTTCAATAGTATTTGAAGATAATAGCAACGTTTTAGAAAGAAATGGATTTAAATACGTTTTTGATAGTTTTAAAACATCTGAATATTCTATTACTTCAAATTGTAACCCATTTTCCATTGCTTTGGATATATTTCTTTTTGTATTTTGATTTTGTTTATAGCCATTTTCGTATTCTATGAGGTATGTTGATTTTGGTGAATGGTATTTTGTTACAAACGTATTACTTGCATTTAATTCAATTTCTATTAATTTATATTTTAATGAAATGTAATTATAAATTGCTTCTTCAATTTGAGCATTTACAATTCCATAAATCCCTAATTGTGGTGTAAATGGAGGCTGATGTAAATATGCAATACCAAATTTAACATTTTGAGTTAAAGGAAAAACACTTTCATAGTCACCAATTACCAAGGCTTCCCAATTTGGAGAAGTTGAATTTAAATAATATGATTGAGCAAAAACAAATGGAAATTCTGATGATAAAATAGTATTATCCCATTTTTCAAAATTAATTTCGGTATGTTTTAAATGTTTAATTTGCATCACTTCCTTCTACAATTTTACAAATTTGATGACCTTTATTTTTCGCTAAAGCAATAAAGTTATCAAGGGTTTCGAATGAATAAGTTGCCATCGATTTTGGATGACTTAAAATCATCATTTTATCGTGGTTTTGTTTTTCTAAATATTTTAATAAACCTTTTAATCGGGAAGCAAAATATCCATCTGCACAAGCAAAATGATTGGTTGGAGTATAAAAATGTTTATAAATTCTTTTTTTATCTACTAGCCAACTTCCATCTCCTATAGGCTTATAAACCAATGGATTTGTTCTCATTTTAAAATATAATTTCCAGTAAAAAAATGGTGGAATTTTATCGTTTGAAATGGCAATTTCTTTAAATTGACCTAGTATATTCTCTTCACTTGGATCATTTTCAAACTGCCAACTTGATTTATTAGGTGCAGCAAGAAAATTATATGAATGAGCCTCAGAATCATGAAATCCTTCATGATAAACAGAACTATCAATAAAAATATTATTTTTAATTAAAGCTTTTTTTATAAATTCAAATGGTTGAACACACCAACCACCTGCACGGAATGTTTGACAAGGTTTTTCAATAATATCGATTATTGCATGATGATATTTAGTTACAATATTTTCAACCTCAATTTCATTAAAACAAGCTAATTTGTATCGAGTTGTATTTATTTGCCACTGGTTATTTTCAAACCTACAATCTTCCCAATGAGGATGAATATGCAAACCAATTTCGTGTCCTAAAGAAACTAAAAGTTTTAATTGCTTTGAAATAGCATCATAATCAGATTTACAAACAGAGTTGTGTTTATTGTTTTTTAACTGTAACAAATAGCCAGCATCTACAAAAAAAATAAAAGGAACTTTGTGTTTTGTGGCAATATCAATTAACTTTTGAGTTGGTTCAAGAATACATTTTTGAGCACTGCCAGAAGCATTCCCGAAAAACAATTCATAATCAAAACTAATGTGTATTTGCATAATTTATTTGCCTTGTGGAGTATATAAAGATATTCCTTTTGTTTTATAGTTTTCGACTAACCAATTATGCATTTCGTTTGCATTAATTATCATGCATTGAGCATTACCTAATGTAAAATGTTTTAAAAATCCAGCTGATTCAAACGGAACAATAAAAGCATTACATTTTCTTTTTTTAGACCATTCGGGATTATGAACTTTAGTTAGCATTGTTTTCTTAATACCATTTTCATCAATGACTAGCGAATTAAATTGTGTTTTATGATAAACAGGAAATTCAAAATTGGTAATTTCATCCTCAGGTGTATGAAAATTTGTTAAGCTATTTAAATCAACCCCAATTAAAATTATTTTGCTGTTCAATTGAGTGAGCTTGTAAAATGGACTATTACTATTATACGGAGTTAATTGATTAAAATGATCTTTCACTAAATATTCAGCTTGTTTTCCTATGGCGCAAACAGAATCAGTTGGGTGAAGGCTTCTAAATACATGCTCTTTTTTCCTGAATACTTCAGTTATATTACCCATTTTAGAAGGTGTATCTTTAATATTAAAAACAGGATTTGTTTTTAAATAATCGAAATTAAAGCCAATAGAAGGAAAAGCTGGCATTACCAATGTACCATCCTTTCCTATAACTTCAGTAAAAGCATCAATTACACTATTTGCTCCATTTTCAACAAAACCAATTTTACTTAAACTAGAATGTAGCATGATGGTTTCTCCATCTTTAATTCCAATGCTTTTTAATTTCTCAATAATTTGTTGCTTAGTTACAATATTCTTTTGACTAATTAAAAGCTCTCTTTGTTTCAGTCGTTTTTGTTTTTTACTGTTTTTATAAAAAACAATAACACTTTTTGGTAAAATATTAAGTAGAATTTTCCTCAAAGTTCTTTTTTAAAATAATTCTCTTTTTTTAAATTTCAATAAAATTTCTAATGGTAAAGCGGCTTTATTTACTGTAAAGTATGGAATTAGTTCAGGTCCAAAACTCCTAAAAAATTTCTCCACACCTTTGAGCATAGAGCCTTCAAAATCAAATATTTTACATCCTAACTCTTTTGACTTTTCAATGCTCTTTTGAATCAATATATTATTTACTCCTTGTATTCCTGATTTTTTATTGATACCACCTAATAAGTAATAGCAAGTGTGTTTATCAAAAACACAAAACACAGTTCCAATTAAATCTTGATTAATTCTTGCTTCCAAGCTAAAAGAATTAGTGTTATCAGAAAATTTATGAAAAATATTTTTTAATTCATTTTCATAAACATTAGCATCTGTAGTGTTTAAGGAATCCTTAAAGAAATTAAACAATTCTGTTTTAGTTAATGTATTTTCAGAAACAAAAACACCTTCTTTAGTCGCTTTATTAATTACATTTCTATTTTTAGAATCAAAATTAGATATAATATTATCTATTGTATTTTCAAGATTAATACGGTATGTATAACTAGGAATTACTTTATATTTATTCCAGATAAATGGTTGAAAGTCAATAATATTTGAAGGGAAAGCTAATACAGTTAATGAGCTATTTTGATTTGAAAAATAAGTACAAACATCATTCATAATTTCTTTAGAAAAATTATTGATAGAAGCTGTATTTTTACTTTCTGACATAAAAAACAAACCACAATGAGGTGTATATGGTGGTAATTTAAGAAATGTTAATCCTATTTTTTTTGTTTTATAATAATAAAAACCACCGATTAATTGGTGTTCATCTTTGTAAATTCCAATAATAGTTAATTGATCGCCATAAACTGAAAGCCATTTTTTACTACAAAAAACGCCGATAATCGGTTCAGATTTTTCAATAAATAAATCAATGTTTTCTATCGGTTTTAAAATCACAATCTTTATTTTTTAATTAAATCAGAATAAACATCAATCATTTGTTTGACATTATTATCCCAGTTATACTTTTTGATTATCTTTTCACGAGCTGCTTTTCCTATTTTATGTTTTAAATCACTGTTCAATAAATATTTTTCAATTTCAATTTTTGTTTGTTTAAAATTCCCTATTTCAACTAAACTGCCAAAATTATCATTTTCAATAATTTCTTTTAATCCACCCGTATTTGTAGCAATTACAGGTTTTTCGCAAGCCATAGCTTCAATTACAGAAACCCCAAAACTTTCATAATCACTTAGATTAGCTAAAACATCAATCATATTAAAATAATTTGAAACTTCTGAAAAAGCAATTCTACCTGTAAAAACTACATCATCTGATAGGTTAAGCTGTTTTACTAATTGTTTTAAATTATTTTCTTGAGAACCAACTCCAATTATTAATAATTTTAATGATTTTTCTTTGTATTTTGATTTTAATATAGAAAAAGCATTTATTAAAATATCAATATTATATAGAATTTCCAATGCTTTAATACAACCAATTACAAAGGAGTTTTTATCAAACAAGCTTGTTACTTCCTTTTTACAAAAAAGACTTGTATCTACACCAAATGGAATTACACATATATTTTTATTTGTAACAGGTATTAAATACTCTTTTATGGTAGTTGATGTAGCGCAAATTACATCAGCTTTTTGTAAATTATATTTTAAAATTAATTTATTGATAAAATTCTTTTGAGGAAATTTCATAACATCAGTACCCCAAGCAGAAATAACAAATGGATGAAAACCACTTAAAGCACCTATTAAACCGTAACTAGTTGCATAATGGGCGTGTAAAACATCAGGATTAAATTTTTTGATTGCAGTTTTCAAAAGTTTTACAAATTTGAAATAAGATAATTTATTAATTATATTATCTGCATCTAATTTAATTTCAGCCTCATACAAAAGTGTTATGTTATTTACGTTTTCATACCACGGATATGATGCTTTATTAAAACTGAATAATCCAACTTCCAAACCTTGTGAAGCTAAACCTAATGCCCACTTTTCAGTGTGTTCTGAATAGGTATCGGATAATAAAAGTATTTTCATTGCTTTTTTCACAATTTAAATTTAATAAGTAAAATGAATTAAAAAATATAAAATTTAGACCTTTATGAACAAGTAAAGTTTAATGAGTAAGAAACTAAATTAAAAAATGAGAAATTTTAACTAATTTTACTATTTGCGAGGAAACAACAAATGTTTCAATAACCTTAAATTAGAGAAAAATGTTAGATAATGATACCATTTTCTTCCGTAATCAAAACTAATAAGTAATTGTTCTCTAATAAAAATTGGCGTAATGCTTCCAGTTTTTGAAGTTTTATAATATCTGAATTGTGAAACAGATGTGTTACATTGATAAATAATTGCTTGATTTTTCAAACACCTTAAAATATATTCATAATCAAAACAACATTGATATGATTTTAATAACCCAATTTTATCTGTAAATGTTTTTTTGAAAAATGAACCTGGCTGAAAAATGGAAGGCTCTTTAGTAACTAAAAGGTTTAAGCTTAACATCCAAGGATCTATCGTTTTTATTTTTTCTCCACTTTCATTAATATAAGTTACGCCACCATAAATATAATCAATGGATGGGTTAGAATTCAAAACGCTTTCGATTTTAAAAAAACCTTCTATATCTAATAAATCATCAGTATTTAGCCAAGTCCAATAATCGCCAGTAAATTTTAAAATACCATGATTGATGGCATCATATTGACCTTTATCTTTTTCAATAATAATATGGTCAAATAAAGTTCTATATTTCTCAATTACTATTTGAGTTTCAGAATTACTGCAGCTATCA
>CAIYSA010000114.1 GCA_903928655.1 uncultured Bacteroidota bacterium | reverse complement strand
GAAACAAGGAGAAACCTATAATAATCTAAAATACGTTTATAATAAAGTAAATATGATTAATTTAAATTTCATATTAGATTTTAAAATATAAATTGTACATTAACGATTAGTAAAATGATTAAAATGAACAATAAAAAAAACAAAGAAATAACATCTGATAATCGTAGGGATTTTTTAAAAAAATCAGCATTAATAGGAATAGCGACTATGTTCAATCCAATGTCTGAAGTGCTAGCTTCTAATTCAATTTCAGATGAAAAAAATTCAATAACGGATGCTCATACAATTGCTAAAAAACAAACTATTAGTATTTTAATAACAACGGATATTCATTCTCAATTATTTACTCACGACGAATTTTTTTGGGAAAACAACCAAGCTGTTTACAAAAAACGAGGTGGCATGGCAGTTTTAAAAACAATGATTGAATCATTCCGAAAACAAAATCCTGTAAACACAATTTTATATGATGGCGGAGATTTTTTTCATGGCCACGCAGTTGCCTCATTAACAGAAGGCGAAGCGCTTATTCCAATTTTTAATGATTTAAATTACGACTTAATGTTACCAGGAAATTGGGAAGTAGTTTACAAAAAGAAAAAAATGTTATATGATTTAGGACATGTAAACGCTTCAAAAATTTGCGCAAACATGTGGCACAAAACTAATGATGCCGATAATGGAGAATTAGTTTATCAGCCTTATTGGATAAAATATATTGCAGGAATAAAAATTGGAGTAATTGGCTATACAGATCATTTAATTCCGAAAAGACAATCGCCAGCATATAGCGAAGGATTACGTTTTGAACACGCCGAAATAAATTTAGCTAAATATGTGAAATTATTAAGAGAAACTGAGGGTTGCGCAGTTGTAATTGTAGCTACACATATGGGATTGGCTCAACAAGTTGGTTTAGCTAACAATCCAGTTGCTGAAGGAGTTGACATTATTATGGGGGCCGATACGCACGAACGTGTTAGAGTTCCTATTCAAGGAAAATATACAAAAGTAATTGAATGTGGGGCTTTCGGTTCATTTTTAGGAAAACTAGATTTAACCATTGAAAATGGGAAGTTAATAAATACAGATTATCAATTACTGGATGTTGATCCTTTAAAATATTCAGCTGATAAAAATATGCAAGTTTTAGTTGATAAAGCATATGAACCATTTAAAAAAGAAATGCAAACAGTTATCGGAACAAGCAAAACACCATTGGTTCGTTATTTTGTAATGGAAACACCAATGGATAATTTAATTACTGATGCAATCAAATGGAAATTTAAACCTGACATTGCCTTATCCAATGGTTTTAGATTTTGCCAACCATTAGGTGTTGATTCCAAAACAGGACTTGCTACAATTACTAAAGAATTTTTATGGAATATGTTACCTGTAAATAGCGAAGCAAAAACAGGTATTGTAACTGGAAATCAAATTTTGGATTGGTTAGAAAAAGAACTACAAAATGCATTTGCCAAAGATCCTTCCAAACGTTTTGGTGGTTGGTTTGTCCGCTATAATGGATTAGAAGTGAATTACACGATTGGTAATGATTTTGGTAAGCGTGTAAATTCAGTAAAAATTAGCAATGCCCCACTCGATCTTTTAAAAGAATATAGTATTGTTGCATGTGAGCGTGAAGGAGATCCGGATGACACATTATGCAGAATTGAACATGTGAAAAATCCAAAAAAACTAACAGTTCTAATGCACGATGTAATTATAGAATACCTAAAAGAGCATTCGCCAGTAGAACCAAAAATTGAAGGAAGAGCAACAGCAACTGATGAACCAAAAACTTTACTTACACAACTCAAAGGAACTTCCTATGAATTCAGGTAAAAATTAATTAGTATTACCATTCAAT
>CAIYSA010000113.1 GCA_903928655.1 uncultured Bacteroidota bacterium | reverse complement strand
TTGAACTTTTGCCAGGTGTTATTGAATATTTTAATAAATGGAATCAATTAGGTTTTATAATTATTTTAGTAACAGGAAGATTAGAAGTAACTAGAAAATTGACAATCAAGCAGTTAGAAAATGCAAAAATCAAATACCATCAATTAATTATGGAAGTTGGCAGAGAGAATCGCTATTTAATTAATAATAATACAAAACTAGAACCCAATATCAATCGCGCTTTCGCAATTAATTTACAGAGAGATTTAGGGTTTAATGATGAAAATTTCGATAAATTTGGTTTGTAACTTTTAAATTTATCGATTATGGGATTTCAATTAAGTACTTATTCAGCCAAAGAGATTCAAGAACTAATTTCTTCCGAAAAAGTTATGCCTTCTTTGTTTTGGGTTATTCCAATAGGTCAAGATTGGAATCGGGATGAGCTTGATTCTATTTATAGTATTTTTAATGATATAAATAATGCCCACCCATATCGCTTATTAGGAAATTATTTTGTAAAAAATGAAGATCCGAATGGAGATAAAAAATATAATACTAAATCAAAGTTGATATCAGCATCGGATTCAAATGAAATAAGTAAATTATTAGATGGTTATATTAATAAAAAAGGTAAATCATTACTTATATTGAGTAGTATATTCCCGCAACCTGGTTGGGGCTTAATCGTTGACGTAGATAATATTTTCAATATTCTAGATAAGTTAAACAATGTTTTATTAAATGGAAAATTTACTTCAATTATTGAAGCATCAAATGTTATTTATCCTTCATATTTAAATTACAATAAGCTTAGGAATTCTATTCCAATTGAACCAACTAAAGGGAAAATTGAAATTTACGAAAACTGTTATAAATACATTAGTACTTTAATTGAGGCCCCATTTAATTTAGAAGTAATTCAAAGCATTTTAAGAATTGCTCATGATATAAATAACGAATTTTCAAATTTGTTTAAATTTTACGAGTCATATTGTATAATATATAATAAAAAAGATTTAGCAAAAGAAGTAATTCTCAAATATAGAGAGTGTATTGAGTCAAATAGATATAATGATTTCAATAATAAGATTGAAAAAAATTTACTTCAAGTTTTCAATTCCTTTAGATTTATTCCTAAATCTGAAATCATATCGTTGCTTATAGATTTTGATAAATGGATAATGGAAGCGAATCAACAGTTTAGGAGTATGTTAATTGAACAACTCATTCAGATTGACAAAAATATTTATGATTTATATAAAGAATATAAAATAGCCAAATTGGATTTTAAAGAGCATAAGAAAAATTGGCAAAGTCTTTATCTTAAACAAAATCCATCACATAGGAAAGTAGTTGATGATTTTATTGTTAATGTGATTGAATATTCACCTATTTTCTTAATTGAGTTAGAGAAAGAATTCAGGAATGAGTCAAAAATTTGTGTTTGGGATCATGCTAGAATGATTGGATGGAAAATATCGTTATCGATTAGTAATCCACCTTTTTTGAAGTCATATGCAAAGTATCTTAATAAACATTTCAATACAAATATAGAAATTGAAGACATTGAATCAAATGAGTTTTTAAACGGGGATTCATTTACAGATTATTTACATTATTTATTTTTACAAGATAATTCCAAATATGGAGATAAAAGAAAGCTAGCAGAAATGATGTTAGACTTTTTCAGATCTGATGAGTTAGAACAAATCTCTGAAGAACTAGGATTTCACCACGATTTGAATAACGATTACAGCAATTTTCTTGAATCTTTAGGTTGGGTAAAACCTGATCAAATCGAATATGATACTTCATTAGTTAGTTTTTTTGAAAAAGTTGACGGAAATTATGTTTTATCAAATCCAAAAATTGAAACATGGAATAGTTTAAGGATTAGTTTAGAGAGTTATTTCAAAGATTTGATTAAAATAATTACTTCTAATTTA
>CAIYSA010000112.1 GCA_903928655.1 uncultured Bacteroidota bacterium | reverse complement strand
CTTTTTTTCCTTTTAATGATTTGATATCAAACTTAGCGGAAGTATCATCTACAACTTCAAGGTTTGCAATATCAATTTTAGGAGCAACTTTATATTTATTAAATAAATACATTCCTATCAAAGCAAAAATTGCGATAATTAAGACATTATATGTTTGTCTTTTGCTCATGTTATTAAAAAACTAATGTTGTTAAAATAAAAATACAAGGTACGCAAAATTTAATTTAAATGATATTTTTACAAACGGATGAAAACCATTTTTGGGAAAATATTTAGAATAATATGGAAAACATGTTTAATGTTTTTTATTCTATCCATAGTGTCTGTTATTATATTTAGATGGATACCTATTCCGATAACACCATTAATGGTGATTAGATGCGGTGAGCAAATAGGTTCAGAAAAAGGAATGATTATGAAACATGATTGGGTTCCTCTTGAAAACATATCTCCAAAATTGCAGTTGGCAGTGGTTTGTAGCGAAGACCAAAATTATTTAAAGCATTTTGGCTTTGATATGGGCGCAATTAAAAAAGCCATGAAAGAAAATGAGGAAGGAAAACGTTTTAGAGGTGCAAGCACAATAACTCAACAAACCGCCAAAAATGTGTTTTTATGGCCTGGGCGAAGTTATTTAAGAAAAGGATTAGAAGCTTGGTTTACCTTATTAATTGAAGTTTGTTGGAGTAAAGAACGAATTATGGAAGTTTACCTTAATAGTATTGAAATGGGAAATGGCATTTATGGTGCCGAAGCAGCATCTCAATTTTGGTTTAACAAAACTGCTGCTCAATTAACAAAAGATGATGCTGCCGCAATTGCTGCAATTTTGCCAAGCCCTTTAAATTATAAAGCAAATCCAGCAAATGGCTACATTCAAAAACGGAAAGCTTGGGTGAAACAACAAATGAATTTTTGGGGCAACAAACTCGATTACAATAAATATAAAGACGACGACGAAAAACAAGAAAAAAAAAAAAAATGAAGTACTTAATTTCTTTTATCATGTTATCGTTTTTGATTGTTAATTGCAATCAAATGGAATCTTCTGCTAAAGAAAATCCATACAAAATACCGGAAAGACCTATAATAACAAGCGTTATAGATTCAGTAAAATATAAAAATGAAATTTACAGACTCGATACTTTATTTAATAGACTATATAAACAAAATCAGTTCAATGCAAATGTTTTAATTGCAAAAGGAAAAGATATAATCTATCAAAAATCATTTGGTTTTGCAGTAAAAGAAAAAAATAAATTACTTACCGATTCATCTATTTTTCAATTAGCTTCAGTTTCAAAAGTAATAACAAGCATTGGTATTCTAGTATTATATGAGCAAGGTAAATTAAAATTAGACAAATTAGTTTCGGATATTTTACCGGAATTTCCATATAAACAAATTACTGTAAAGCATTTGCTAACACATCGTTCTGGTTTACCAAACTACACCTATTTTTGTTGCGAATATTTAAAAGAAGATACAAAGCAATTGTGTAATAAAGATGTTTGCGATTTAATGGCTAAACATCAACCAAAACAATATCATAACCAAGGAACACGCTTTAATTATAGTAATACAAACTATGCTCTACTCGCTTTAATTATTGAAAAAATTTCGGGACAAACTTATAGTGATTTTTTAAGTAAAGAATTGTTTATTCCATTAGGTATGACAAACACACACACCTTAATCAACCTTGATTTTCTATCAAACAACTTAACTTTTGGATATACAACAAACTTTAAACAAATTGGAAATGATAGATTTGATGGTGTTGTGGGCGACAAAGGTATTTATACTAGCACATATGATTTATTTTTGTTAAGTGCTGCACTTTATCAACATAAATTATTAAGACCCGCAACTCAAGCATTAGCTTATACACCATATAGTTCTGAAAATAAATTAAGTAATTATGGATTTGGGTGGCGGATGAAAAACATGAACGATCCAAACAAAGAAGTTTTTCATAATGGATGGTGGCATGGTTACCGCACTGCTTTTCACCGTAGACTAAATGATAGTTTAACAATAATTGTGCTGAGTAATACATTAAACAAAAGTGTTTATTCAACATGGCGAATTTATGCAGCAATTGACGGCCCAACTGCAAAATCAATTGAAGCCAATAAAGCAGAAGATGAATAGTTTTTTATTCTTAATATTTATTAATTAGAATTATGAGCATAACCATTTCCCATTATAAACTCACATTAACCCCAAACGAACTGAGTGATTCTTTTAAATTTGAAGATTGGGAGAAAGAAAACGATTTGGCAAATCAAAATTTAGAAAAATTCGCAACTGATATCGAAGAATTTGAATTGCATAATAAAACAATTCAAATTTTTAAAAACGAGAAAGATTTTAATAAATATAAAACATTATTTAATTCTTCGGAAGATTTTATTAATACTGATTATTTAAGAATTATAGAAGATCAAACTGATAGTTTAGATGAATTAATAGAGTCCTATATATTTGATGAAAAGCTTGGTTTACTAGAACAAAGAGAATATAATAGAGGAATTAACGGAATAACTGTTAGAATGATTACGTTTGGAAAAAAAGTTTCGAAAAAAGGGTTTTATGCTGATATAATTGGTCAACAAAAAATTGAAACTAACTCGTCATTAACAGAAAAAATTAAACTCAATTATTTATACTCAACTAAACAAACTGTTGATTTTACTTATTCATTAATGGATCAAAAATCTAAAGAAAATTTTAAGAAAACATTTATTGATGAATTTGAAGCAGATAAAAGTTTGATTTTATTTTTTTAATTACACCAAATTTATTTATTAAATATCCTATTTAAAAGCAAGCCATGCTTAACTTGATTCAGCATCTCTCAATACTCTGAATCAAGTTTTAGGGTGACTAACAGTTGGTCTAAATTTTAATTGTATTAGTATTAATACTACTTAAAAATCGTTATTCAATTGATTCGTTGCTTTTTGTAAGATCTCAAAGGCATTTTCTGCCATTAAATTTTCTTTATCTAAAGTTGGGTTTATTTCAACCATTTCGAAACATACAATTTTTTTAGAACGCATGATGTAATAAATTAAATTACCAGCTTCTTTTTCAGTAATACCATTTGGAACTGGAGTTCCTGTACCGCTCGAAATACGGCTATCCATACTATCTACATCAAAACTGACATAAATTATATCACAATGATCAAGGTAATTTAAAGATTCAATAGCGACACGCTCAACCGCTTTTTTACGAATTTCCTGTAAATTAAAAACACGAACTTTATTTTTCTTTACTAAAAATTCTTCTTGTGGTTCAAAATCACGAAGTGCAATAAAAACCAAATCGTTATAATTAATTTTTGGGCAAATACCACCCATATTTTTTAATTTCTCCCAATATTCAATGGTTTCATCATCAGGTTTGTTTTGCTGACGTTCTTTATTATCTTCACCTAATACACAAGCTAAAGGCATGCCATGCATATTACCACTTGGCGTTGTATAAGGAGTATGTAAATCGGCATGCGCATCAATCCAAATAACACCTACGCGTTTTTTAGGATATGCTAACTTAATTCCACTAATTGTTCCTAATGCTGAACTATGATCTCCGGCTAAAACAATTGGCACTTCATCTTTCAATAAGGTTTCTTTTATTTCTTTGGCTAATCGTTCGTTTAAAGTGAAAATACCTTTAATGCGTTTTGCATAATCATTAACAACTGGCTCTAACAATAAATGATTTTCATTTTGAACTTCAGCTACTTTAAATTTTTTAAAGAAATTACTTCCAAAATCTAAAGCTGCAATTTTAATGGCATCAACTCCCATACTCGAACCTCTTGTTCCTGCCCCTATTTCGCTTTTTACTTCAATGAGTTTTATTGGCTTAATCATACTTGTTATTTTTTGTGGGTTCATACGTTTCAATTCGTTTACTAAGCCTATTTAAAAGCCTAATATCAAGCAAATATACATATTCGAAACCCAAACAAAAAATTGAAAATAAAAGATGTTTATTTAGTGAAAACGTAAAATATGACTAAACATAAACCACAGCTGATAACTATATTAGCAATGGCCCAAGCAATCATTCCTTGTTTGAGGAGTTCAAAAGTTTCGTAACTAAATGTTGAAAAGGTACTTAAGCCACCACAAATTCCAATTAATACAAAATACTTATAATTATCAGGAACTAAGTTTTTTTGATGGAAAGCAAAAATAACACCTGCTAACAGTAAACAGGCAACCACATTTGAAATTAGTGTTGAAACACCAGTATGCAATGCTGTTTTAGCAACTAAAAGGGAAATACCAAATCGGGTTACACTTCCCAAACCACCTCCTAAAAAAATAAGTAAAAAATTCATTATCAAAAAGTTTAGAAAGTATATAAGTTATAAAGTTAATAAAGAAAATAAATTAATTAAAAATTCATCGATTAGCTCCAACATAAACACATGCTCCAATACTATCTCGTTTGGCTTTAGTTACACTTTGCAACGTATTAACTTTATTATTAATTCTCAAATAACCTAAATAGGCAAATATGATCGCTTCTTTAAATTCAATTATTTCGGCATTTGGTATAGTAATAGTTCCTGTAAAACGTTTTTTTAATTGATTAATAAAAAAAGTATGATATGCTCCTCCTCCTGTAATTAATATAGATTTTAAATTGGCATCAATCAAGGTTTGGTTTATTTTCTCTACCATATATTCTACACATGTTGCCAATTTATCCTGAACACTTACTGTGTGTTTTTCCAATATAGGAAGAAAATTCTGTTCAAATAATTCGCGTCCTAATGATTTAAAATGAGTTTCAACGCTCAACATTTCATTTAATAACACCGAATTCACAATTCCTTTCGAAGCTAATTCACCAGACTTATCATACTCTAATCCAACTATTTGCGACAAGTAATTTAACAATAGATTTGCCATACAAACATCAAAAGCAATCGTCGTATTATTTTTTGTAACCGAAATATTTGCAATTCCACCTAAATTTAAACAGGCTTCATAATCATTAAATAAATCTCTATCGCCAATTGGAACTAATGGTGCACCTTGCCCATTTAAAGCAACATCCAAACTTCTAAAATCGCAAATGGTATCAATACTTGTTAGTGCAGCTATTGTTGCTCCACAACCAATTTGCGTAGTAAAACCATTTGCTGGTTGATGAAAAACCGTATGCCCGTGCGAGGCAATATAATCAGCTTTCGTATTGTTTTTATTTAAAAATGCATTTACTTTTTCTGCTATAAAAGTTCCATATAAACTATTAAGTTTAAAATAATCTACTGCTGTTGAATCAAATACATTGTTTAATTTTTCCTTCCAATTCGAATCATATTTTATTGTTTCAGAAGCCAAAAGTTTAAAATTTAATTTATTATCCAATTCACCAAATTGACATAAAGCAAAATCGAGGCCATCTAAAGATGTACCACTCATAATGCCTAAATATGTTTTTGAAGTTGCTTGCATAAATTAAATTTACTAAACTTTATGTTCTTGGTATAAATCGTATGAAAGTTTTCCAAGTTGTTATTCTTTTATTTTGTTAGTTCGAGCGGAGTCGAGAATATACAAAACATCTCGACTTCGCTCGATGTGACAAATCATATTAATTACTTATACTCACAGAAACCTTATCTACAGGACCATTCATTGGAGGCAATAGTTTTATGATTGTCACTTTTGTATGAATTAAATTTGGGAATGTTTTTAAAACAGAATCAAAAATTCGTTGGCAAACGTGTTCAATTAATTTTGAAGGAATTGCCATTTCGTGTTTACAAATATTAAAAACAGTACAATAGTCAATCGTTTTTGTTAGGTCGTCAGTTTTTGCAGCCTCAGTAAAATCATATTCTAAATTTACATCAACAATATATTCGGCTCCTACTTTCGTTTCTTCAGGCAAACAACCATGGTATGCATATAATTTTACGCCTTCAATATTTATAGTATGTGTCATTTTTTATTATTCAGATATTTCCCCAACCAAATTGGTTTCGAGTAGTTTTTTTGATTTTTCTAAAGATAACTTTTGTCCGAGTACAAACATAAGCTTAGCAATTGCGCTTTCAAATGTAATGTCTTGTCCACTAATTACACCAATTTTCTTTAAGTGACTACTCGTTTCGTACATACCTTGTATTACTTTTCCTTCTGGACATTGCGTAACATTGTAAATAATAATTCCTTTGTTGATTGCCGTTTTTAAAGCATCAATAAACCAAAGTTGTGTACTTGCATTACCAGCACCAAACGTTTCAATAATGACACCTTTAATTTCTGGAATATTTAAAATAGCTAGAGTAATTTTTTTACTTAAACCAGGAAATAATTTTAAAACAACCACATCATTATCTAATTGTGTTTGAATAGAAAATTGTTTTTTTGAAGGTTTTAAGAAATAGTTTGTTTTATAATCAATATTCACTCCAGCTTCTGCCAATGCAGGATAATTAGGCGATTTAAAAGCATCGAAATGTGCTGAGTTATATTTTAAAGTACGATTACCTCTGTGTAATTTATACTCGAAATACACACACACTTCTTTTACAATAGGTTTATTGTTTTTTTGAGCAGCTGCAATTTCAATAGCTGTAATTAAATTTTCTTTGCCATCTGTTCTTATCATACCAATTGGTAATTGAGAGCCAGTTAAAATAACTGGTTTCCCTAAATTTTGAAGCATAAAACTCAATGCACTTGCCGTAAAAGCCATTGTATCAGAACCATGTAAAATAACGAAGCCATTATATAAATCATAATTTGATTTTATTATTTCAGCTAATTCAATCCATGTTTCCGGACTCATATTAGAAGAATCAATAGGCTTTTCGAACGAAATAGATGATAATATAATATCAAACTTTTGAAGTTCTGGAATTTGTTTGGTGAGTGCTTTGAAATTAAAAGGCTTTAAAACGCCCGTTTTAGGATCTTGCATCATGCCAATGGTGCCACCTGTGTATATTAATAAAACGGAAGGTTTTTTCATATATGTTTTAAAATAAAAAAGACACAAGATTAAGACTTTATGGTCTTATTTCTTGCGTCTTTAAATTCACTTTTTAAAATTAGAATGGTAAATCGTCGCTATCAGCAACGCTACTGTTAAATACAGGAGCTGAAGTATTTTGCTGGGTTTGAGCAGGAGCAGCAATTGATGAACCAGGAGCTACTTTTTCAATTCTCCAAGCCTCAAGTGTATTGAAAAACTTAATGCCTTGTGGACCATTCCATTCTCTTCCTCTTAAATTAAATTGTACTTTAATTTCATCGCCTTCATTAAAAGTATCCAACATACTACATTTATCCTGTGTTACTTGAAAACTCACATGTTGTGGATAAGGAGTGCTTAAATCGGTTGATAAAACAAAATCTCTTTTTTGAAATTTCTCACTTACTTTTTGGATTTCGTACTT
>CAIYSA010000111.1 GCA_903928655.1 uncultured Bacteroidota bacterium | reverse complement strand
CCATTTAACTTATTTTGAAACATCAAGAGTTAAATACTTCAATGATATTTTTGCAGCAGAAACAAATTGGAAAGAAACAGGTTTAATTTTAGCCCATACTGAAATTTCATATAAAAAACCTATTTTTTTGGAAGATGAAATTAGCTGTTATACAAAAATTTCAAAAATTGGCAACAAAAGCTTTGATATTGAAAATATAATCGTTAAGAAAGAAAAACAAGTTCTTACAGTGTGTGCTTACGGAAAAAGTGTTTTAGTTTGTTTAAATTATCTAACAAAAGAAACTATCTCAATGCCAGTAGATTGGGTAAAAAGTATACAATTATTTGAGGAAATTTAACAAATTTAAAAACTTTAAAATTTCGTTATTTTTACTTAATTTTACTCTATTTCAATTATAATATGAAGACATTAGTAGAAGGATTTTCGGCCCAATTACAAGAAGCATTAGATATTGCCAACAAAGCAATATTAACCAAAAAAAATAACATCCAAAATATTATAGTTACCGGGCTAGGTGGCTCAGGAATTGGTGGAACTATTTTGTCTGAATTAATACAAGACGAATGCAGTATTCCTGTTTTAGTAAATAAAGATTATTTTTTACCCGCTTACGTTAACTCAAATACACTAGTTATTATTTCATCCTACAGCGGAAATACAGAAGAAACTGTTTCCGCAATGAAACAAGCCATCACTAAAAAAGCACAAGTTGTGTGTATTACAAGTGGCGGAAAAATAAAAGAATTAGCAGATCAAAATAATTTTGATACCATTATTATACCTGGAGGAAAACCACCTAGATCATGTATTGGATACTCATTAGTTCAACTTTTAAAAGTAATTGAGTTTAATGAATTTGTAAAAACCAATTTATTAGCTCAAGTTGAAACTTCAATAACATTATTAAATAAAGAAAATACGTCAATAAAAAACGAAGCAATGACTATTGCTAAATTATTAGTAGATAAACTTACAGTAATTTATTCATTAGGGACTTGTGAAGGCGTTGCCGTAAGGTTCAGGCAACAAATAAACGAAAATAGTAAGATGCTTTGCTGGCACCACACATTGCCAGAAATGAACCATAATGAATTGGTAGGTTGGACAACTAAAAATGAAAACTTAGCCGTAGTTACTTTTAAAACAAGTTTTGATTACGAAAGAACGAGTAAACGTTACGAAATTTGCAAAGAATTATTTTCTAAATATAGTTCTTCAGTTACAGATATTACTGCAAAAGGAAATTCTAAACTTCAACAATATTTATATTTAATAAATATTGGCGATTGGATTTCATGTTTCATTGCTGATATAAGAAACATTGACCCCATTGAAGTTAATGTGATTACAAACTTAAAAAACGAGTTAGCTAAAATTTAAAATAAAAGTGACAAAAACTGTTTTATTTAAAGACCTCAACCTTATGGATTATAAGGAATGTTGGGATTATCAAGAAACACTTTTTAATGAAACTGTAGCGCAAAAAATAGCCAACCGTAATTTAGAACCACATTTACAGATTCCAACAAAAAATCATTTATTATTTGTTGAACATCCTAACGTATACACACTAGGCAAAAGTGGAGACTCTTCTCATTTATTAATAAATGAAATTGAGCTCGAAGAAAAAAATGCAACTTATTACAAGATAAATCGAGGCGGAGATATTACATACCATGGACCTGGGCAATTAGTTGGATATCCCATTTTAGATTTAGATCATTTTTTTACGGACATTCATAAATACCTTCGATTATTAGAAGAAACAATTATTTTAACATTAGATGAATACGGTATAAAAGCTGGTAGAAGCAACGGCGAAACTGGTGTTTGGTTAGATGCAGATGATGTTTTTAAGGCTCGTAAAATATGTGCAATGGGCGTTCGTTGCAGTCGCTGGGTTACAATGCACGGCTGGGGATTTAATGTAAACTCTAATTTAGATTATTTTAAAAATATTATTCCTTGTGGCATTCAAGATAAAACTGTTACAAGCCTAAATAAAGAATTAGGACACGATGTTGATTTAAATGAGGTGAAAGAGAAATTAAAAAAACATTTTTCTCAGTTATTCGAATGTGAATTAATTACTGTTTAAATTCATTCAAATTATTTGCTAAAAACTTTCCCATACTAAAACAAGCTTGTAATAAATACCCTCCAGTTGGCGCATCAAAATCAAGCATTTCGCCAAGACAATAATGATTCGGCAATTTATTTAATTCAAAAGTTTCATTAATTTCGTTTAAAGAAATTCCACCAACTGTTGAAATTGCCTCGTCAATGTCAGCAAAATCAATCAATTCTAATGGAAATGATTTTATTAAAAGACACAGAAATTCCGCATTTAAATAGTCGTCTTTAGTAGTGATATTTTTAATAAGTGAAATCTGAACGTCTGTTAGATTTAATCTTTTTGATAAAATATCCTTCATTGATAAATTAAAATTAGATTCAAAACGTTTTAATATTTCTACCTGACTTAAATCGGGCTTAAAGTCGATATATAATTTTGCAAGTTTGTTTGTTATAAGTTGTGCCCGTATTTCAGGACTCAACGGATAAATACCACTACCTTCAATTCCAAAATTTGTAAGTACAGCTTCGCCTTTAATGGTTTTATTATTACAGGTAAATGAAGAATTTTTTAAAGGTTTTCCTGAAATTAATTTTAAAATTGATTCGTCCCAATTTATTTTGTAAGCACAATTAGAAGGATAAAATGGATTAATAATAATGTCTTTTTCCGAAAAACAATTACTCCAATCCCCTACACTTCCTGTAATTTTCCAGCTAGCACCACCTAAGGCAAACACCGTTAAACCTGAATTTATTAAATGCTTTGTTCCTAAATTATCAAAAACTAAATCTTTATTTTTAAATCCTAGCCACGTAAATTCAGTTTTTATCGTAACATTATTATCTGTTATTTTAGCAATAATAGCATTTAAAACATCAATAGGTTTAATTCCTTTTTTTGGAAAAACACGTTTACTCGTTCCTACAAATGTTTGAATACCTATACTTTCAAGCCAATTTATAAAATCAATATTTGAAAAATGATTTAACGAAGGTAAAAGAAAATCAAAAGGCGTATAACGTTTTGAGAACTGATCACTATTTTCAGAATGGGTTAAATTTAAACCACCATCACCTGCAACCAAAAACTTTCTTCCAAGTGTTTTATTTTTTTCATAAAGTGTAACATCATACTTACCTGTATCAATACTACAAGCAAACATGAGTGCAGAAGCGCCTCCGCCAATAATAGAAATTGTTTTTTTAGGAGTATTCAATCACCAATTTATTTCTCAGTAAAATATTTGTAAAATAATGGAATTGTTTCAATGCCTTTGTAATAATTAAATAAACCATAATGTTCATTTGGAGAATGTAAACCATCACTATCCAAGCCAAAACCAAACAAAATACTATCTAAACCTAATTCTTTTTTAAACAAAGCTACAATAGGAATACTTCCACCACTGCGAGTAGGGACTGGTTTTTTGCCATAGGTTTCTTCCATTGCTTTACTAGCAGCTAAATATCCTTTTGAATTTGTAGGCACTAAAACAGGCTCTCCGCCATGATGAGCTGTAACTTTTACTGTAACCGATTTTGGCGCGATGCTTTCGAAAAACTTAGTGAAAATTTCACTAATGTTATGCGAATTTTGATTTGGGACTAAGCGCATCGATATTTTTGCAAATGCCTTTGATGGCAAAACTGTTTTTGCTCCTTCGCCAGTATAACCACCCCAAATACCATTAACATCTAATGTTGGACGAATACCTGTTCGCTCGTTGGTTGAATACCCTATTTCTCCTCTCTCTTCAGCAATAGCTAAATCTTTCTTAAAGTCTTCTAAATTAAAAGGGGCTTTTGCCATTTCCGCTCTATCTTCATCATTATAATCTAAAACATCATTGTAAAAAGCTGGAATTGTAATATGATTATTTTCATCATGACAAGCCGCTATCATTTTACATAAAATATTAATTGGGTTAGCAACTGCACCGCCATAAACACCACTATGTAAATCTCTGTTAGGTCCAGTAACTTCAACTTCCATATACGCTAAACCTCTTAATCCAGAATCAATACTTGGTATATTATTAGCAATAATTGATGTATCAGAAATTAAAATAATATCGCCTTTTAGTTTTTCTTTATTTTCTATTATCCAAGGGCCTAAATTTGTAGAACCAACTTCTTCTTCGCCTTCAATCATAAATTTTACATTACAAGGCAATGAATTTGTTTGCATCATCGTTTCAAATGCTTTTACATGCATATACATTTGCCCTTTATCATCACAACTTCCACGAGCAAAAATGGCACCTTCAGGGTGAACTTCTGTTTTTTTAATAACTGGTTCAAATGGTGGCGAATCCCATAAATTTAGTGGGTCTGCAGGCTGAACATCATAATGTCCGTAAACCACAACCGTAGGTTTTGAAGTGTCAATTATTTTTTCACCATAAACAACAGGATATCCCTTTGTTTGACAAATTTCAACGTTATCGGCCCCAGCTTCAATTAATCTTTGTTTTACAGCCTCAGCTGTTTTATCCATGTCTGATTTATGCTCTGGCTTAGCACTTATAGAAGGTATTTTCAATAAATCTAATAATTCATTTAAAAAACGATCTTTATTAGCATCTATGTATGTTTTAAGTTGAGAATGGTTCATTTTAGTTCTTATTTTAGAGTGCTAATTTAGGATATTTATTTTAGCTTACTTTTGAATGAGTAAAATTATTGACAAATTAGATTTAATAGGCTAAATTTGTTTAGGAAGCGTTTTTTAATGCTTATAAATTATAACAATGAAACACATAAAACACGTATTAATTATTTTTAGTATTGTCATTGGACTTCAAACTCAAGCCCAAATTACAACTTCAACATTAACAATAGCTCAATATGTAACTAACGTGCTACTTGGCCCTGGGGTCACAGCAAGCGGAATTACTTATACTGGATTACCAAAAATGATTGCAAGCTTTACTGCACCTGCAGTTACAAATTTAGGGATTCCAAAAGGGGTTTATTTAACATGTGGTTCAAACGGAACCGTTGGTGGTGAACTTGGTCCTGCAGGTCCAAGTTCAGGATTTCAAAGTATAGACCAAGCACAACCAGGTGATGCGGCATTAACAGCACTATCTGGAATAACTACTAATGATGCTGCAGTTTTGGAGTTTAATTTTATTCCGCAATCAGATACTGTTAAATTTAGATATGTTTTTGGGTCAGAAGAATATAACGACTATGTAAATTCCATTAATGATGCGTTTGCTTTTATTTTATCAGGCGTTACAACTCCATTAGCTGCAACAAATATTGCTTTAATACCAGGCACAACTACTCCAATAACTATTAACACCGTCAATAATGGCAATTCATTTGGCGCATCTACAGGACCTTGCATGAATTGCGCTTTTTATAGGGACAATATTGGCGGCTCTATTAGTTGCGTATACGACGGCTTAACAACAGTCTTAACTGCAAAACATAAAGTAATATGTGGCGAAACATATCACATAAAAATTGCGATAGCTGATGCTTCAGATCATGTTTTTGATTCAGGCGTTTTTTTAGAGGCTGGTTCATTTAGCAGTATTCCACCTATTTCTGTTTCATCCTCAAATTCAAATGCTAGCTTTACAGATAGTGTAATGGTTGAAGATTGTAATACAAATTGTGTCTATTTTATTAGAAATTCAAATATCTTTCAAAAAGATTCTTTTAAACTTCAAGTAACTGGTAATGCTATTTTAAATTCAGATTATCAGCAAGTAGGAAATCCAGGTTTTACTTGGCCAAGTCAACTTAATTATTCAGTTGGACAAGACACTATTAAAATTTGCAATTTAAAAGCAATGCAAGATTATATTCCAGAAGGAACGGATACACTTGTTTTCACCTTAACAACTTACACAACATCAGTTTCAACTTGTGCGCTAACTAATACTATTAAATTTAAGCTTTACATTAAAGACTATACAGCAATATCGATTGGGGTAAAAGACACTATTATCTGTAACGGACTTTCTGCTATTCTCAATGCAAATGCCAATTTTGGAGTTCCTGCTTACACATATACTTGGACAAGCCCTACCACAAATGCATCGAGTATAAACACTGGAATTATCACAACTCCCAAAAACTATACTATAACTGTAAATGATATTTGCAATAAACTTGTAAGCAAAGTAATTACAGTCACTCCTTCTACTCTTCCAGTACTGACTGCTAATATAAATAACAAATTTTGTTTAGATTCAATTCTAAAAATTCCTCTAACTATAACGGGAGGAAAACCTTCCTTTAATATTAGTTGGGGAATTCCATCTTCCGGCATTTTTCCTTTTGATACTATTAACACAACATACTATTTTACACAAAGCACTTTGCAAAGCAGTGGAACATATTCAATATTTGTAACTGATCAGTGCAATAATAAAGACACTCTTAGTATTGAAATATCTTCAATTGATTGTAATCTAATTATTCCAAACGTTATTAGTGCTAATGGCGATAATATAAACGATTATTTTAAAATAAGTGGACTCCTTAATTTTCCTGGATCAACATTATTAGTTTTTAACCGTTGGGGAAATAAAATTTATACTAGTGATGATTATAAAAATGATTGGAAACCAAACGTATCATCTGGTACATATTTTTATATATTAAATGTTACTGATGGAAGAAAATTAAATGGATTTATAGAAGTATTTAAAGATTAATGAATATCAAAATAACGAAAACATATTTATTATTAATTTTTATTTTATTTTTCAAAATAGGAAATGCAACTCATATTGTTGGAGGTGAAATTTACTATGATAATTTAGGTGGCAATAATTACAAAATTCATATGAAAGTGTATCGTGATTGTATTGGCGGAATTCCACCTTTCGATAATCCTGCATTTTTTACCGTTTTTGATGCTTCAGGCGCTGTTATTACAACTTTAAATATTTCGTTAACAAGTAGTTTAACAGTTCCGCCAAGTAATAATAGCCCTTGTGCTCCAACTGTAGCCGGTTTAGCTTGCGTAGAAGAAGGATATTATGAAACAATTTTAAATTTACCTCCAAAAACGGGGGGCTACTATATTGTTTATCAAAGGTGTTGCAGAAATGGAACTATTCTAAATTTAATATCACCAGGCGCTGTAGGGTCAACTTATTGGGAACATATTCCTGGGCCTGAAGTTGTATTAATAAATAGTAGTCCAAGGTTTACAAAGCGTCCACCAATTTATATTTGCGCTAATATTCCTATTGCATTTGATCATTCAGCTACTGATGCTGATGGAGATTCACTAGTATATTCATTATGTACACCATTTAATGGTTTATCCGCAGCTTGCCCAATTGTGCCAGCTGGTGCCGGTTGCCCATCTGTAAATACGCCACCGCCATATACTTCGGTTCCATTTGTTGCCCCTTATTCTTCTAGTTATCCTTTGTCTTCAAGTCCTGCCATAAATATTGATCCAGTTACTGGGTTTTTAAACGGCGTTCCAAATATACTTGGCCAATGGGTTGTAGGTGTTTGTGTAAGCGAATATAGAGCTGGTGTATTAATAGGAACGCATCATCGCGATTTTCAATTTAATGTAATTAGCTGCCCGGCAGTTGTTGTTGCTGATATTATTTCACAAACTGCTGCTGGTCCAGCTGCCGGTGGGTTTTGTAATGGTTTTACAATTACATATTCAAACAATAGTTTTAACGGTGTAACTTATTTGTGGGATTTTGGAGACCCTTTGGTTACAACAGACACTTCAACTGCTTATAATCCAACCTATACATTTACGACTCCTGGAACATATACGGTAACCTTAATTGCAAATCCTGGAACTGCATGTTCTGATACGACTTATGAAGTTTTTATTATCAAACCGTTATTAAAGCCTGATTTTCTTGAACCAACAGGACAATGTTTTTTAGGAAACAGTTTTGATTTTGTTGGTGCTGGTCTATTTCAGGGAACGGGAACATTTGCTTGGAATTTTGGGCCTAATGCCATTCCTTCATCAGCATCAACGGTTACAGTTACTAATGTTGTATATAACGCTCCCGGCACTTACACTGTTAGTTTTACTGTTGCAGAAAATGGATGTATTGCTACAGTAACAAAGACTATAACAGTTTATCAAGATCCATTAGCTGGCATTGGTCCTTTTATTGGCGTTGGTTGCGACCCATTAACAATTACATTTTCAAATACAAGTACAGCATCATCAACTATGTATTATACATGGTTATTTAGTGATGGCACAACTTCAAATGAACAAAACCCAACACATACTTTTTCTCCACCTGGAATTTATAGCGCATCATTAACTTTAATTACAACAGAAAAATGTATTGATACAAGTCTTGTATCTGCAGTAAACAGTATTACCGTAAATCCTTCCCCGTTGGCTGGTTTTACAGCCACCCCCACTCTAACAACCATTTTTGATCCAGACATTAGTTTTTTTAACACAACAACTTCCCCAGGTATAGTTTCATGGTATTATGATTTTGCAGATGGTTCAAATTCAAACTTAGTAAACCCAATGCATTCATATGCAACATGGGGAGATTTTTATGTTTCACAAACCGTAACCAATAATTTTGGATGTCCAAATACCATGAATTTATTAGTGCGAATTCTTCCTGAATTTCGCTTTTGGATTCCAAATGCATTCTCACCTGGAAATGGAGATGGAATGAACGATATTTTCAAACCAAAAGTTATTGGTGTAACCGATTATTCATTCCTGATTTTTAATCGTTGGGGTGAGCAAATATATAAAACAAATGACACAGACGCTGGCTGGAATGGTACTTTTAAAGGAAAAGCTAGCCCAATTGATGTTTATATTTGGAAATGTGAATTTAAAAATGTTGTCACAAAAGAATACGAGTCTCATGTTGGGCATGTAACCATTGTTAGATAAAGAATTAATAAAAGGTTGTTCATAATCGCATTTAACTTTCATGTAACCATTCAAAAAAATACTTTCTTTTGTATTAATGAATTCAATTTTCGCAAAAATCAGAGATAAGCATGCTTTATGGTATAAGGGCATTGTGTTTATATTTTCAGTAATTATATGCTCTTACCTATTGCCATCAAGTCAAAATTTATCATTTAAATTTATTAAAACGGGTGAAGTTTGGAAAAACGAAACGCTAATTTCTGAGATTGACTTTCTAATACAAAAGACAAATTCAGAAATTGAAATAGATAAAACATCTAAAGCTACTAGCAAATCTTATTATAACCAAGAAGATATCGATACCGAAAGTTTACTTTCTGATTTTAAATTTAATATAACAACTCAAACAAATCTCAAAGCTAAGTTAGATAGTATATATTCTATTGGATATTGTAATCAATCAATCAAAACAAATGGTATAAACGATTCGATTTACTTGATAAAAGATAATGAGGCAATACTTATTTCAACATCAAGTTTAATAGATCAAAGTTTAATAAAGAATTTACTAAAAAATGATTTGCTTGACACAATTGGCATCGTTAATTTTTCCAAAAAAATTCCATTTAATATTATCTACAACTCTGATATAAGTAATGAAATAAAATTAAATACTATTGATCAAACTCAGATTTATAAAAACAAAATAAATAAAGGAGAAGTATTATTATATAAAAACGATATTGTTACTGAGGAACAATATCAAATTCTTCAAAATTATATTAGAGAAATGGAAATGGTATCATTAGGCGGTTTTTCATTTTCAACCATTATCGGAAAACTTATGGCTTGCTCCCTTATATTAGGGATAATGATGTTATTCTTAGCTTTTTTCAGAAAAACTATATTTAGTTTAAATACCCACGTCACATTTATTTTTTTAATTATAATACTCTTAGTTGTTGCTTCAAGTATTGTTTCAAAATACAACCAAAACTATATTTCTGCCATTCCATTTTGTTTAGTCCCCATTTTAATTCGTGTATTTTTTGACAGCAGAACTGCTTTATTTAATTTTTTAAATATAGTTTTACTTTGTGCGTTTTTTACTTCTGACAAATTTGAATTTGTATTTATACAATTAATTGTAGGAATTGGAACTATATTCAGCGTTGCTGATATGGGAAAACGTTCTAAACTACTTATCTCATCGTTACTCACTCTTGTATTTTATATACTAGCATTTGTAGCTTATCATTTACTAAACCAATCCGAACATAATCTTGAACTTATTGAAAACTATTATCCATTTATCATAAGTAGTATGTGTGTGCTTTTCGCCTTTCCTTTAATTTACTTATTTGAGAAAATATTTGGCTTTGTTTCAGATTTTACATTATTAGAATTATGCGATTTAAACAATCCACTATTAAGACAACTTTCGCAAAAAATTCCAGGCACATTTCAACACTCTTTGCAAGTTGCAAATTTAGCAGAAGAGGCTTGTTATAAAATTGGTGGAAATGCACTATTGGTAAGAACAGGCGCCATGTATCACGACATTGGAAAAATATTAAATCCAAGATTTTTTACCGAAAATCAAGTAGGTGAAGTTAGTCCACATCAAGATATTAGTTCTGAAGAAAGTGCTAAAATAATTATCAATCATGTGGTTGCTGGTATTGAAAAAGCAAAAGAATATAAATTACCTGAAGCTATAATTGATTTTATTAGAACACATCATGGCACAACTACTACTCGTTTTTTTCTGCATAATTATAAAAAAGAGCATGAAGGTAAATTAATAAATGAAGATTTATTTCGATACCCTGGCCCAATTCCATTTAGTAAAGAAACAGCTGTATTAATGATGGCAGATAGCGTTGAAGCCTCATCCCGCAGTTTGAAAAAATATGACGCTATAACTATTGATGATTTAGTAGACCGAATTATTGATCATCAAATTTCCGAAAATCAATTTATAAATGCTGATATAACTTTTAGAGATATAAATCAAATTAAAAAAATCTTCAAAAAAAGATTAATGAATATCTACCATGTTAGAATTGAATATCCTAGATAAATTAATAAGCTATCACTAAATAAGTTGATTTGAGTATTTTAAGAAAAGTAATTTATTTAGTAATTTGAACTATTACTTTTTCAAATCTTTGTTTAAAGTTTTCAAATTCAACACCAGTGGCTGGGCCAGAAAAACCAGTATGTATAATTTTCACTTCATGATTCTTATCTAAAACTAGTGTTGTAGGAAACGCCTTTACATGATTCAAAAAGGGTAAACTCTTTTCAGCACTTTCTTTCCCTGTTAATCCAGTTATTAATAATTCATGCTTTAAATTGTATCTGTTTTTTAAACGTAATAAATTCATTTTAGCTTTTTCAAAATCTGCTGTTCGTTCGTAACAAATAGATATAATTTCTAATCCTTTTGGATTATAACGACTATAAATATCAGATAAATAGGCTGTTTCATCAATACAATTTGGACACCAGCTGCCCATAATTTGTATAATAACGGGCTTGTTATTATAACGTTTATCCGAAATTGAAATTTTCTTTTTTTCAAGATTTAAAAAAGAAAAATCAATTATTTCATTAGGCTTAACTAACCCAGTTAATTGTTCGGGATCTGTTAGTGAAAATCCACTATTCCTTTTAGCTACCCATTTTTCATGCCAATGAATTCCCGAATAAAAATGGCCATTTACTATTTCTGATTTATTGTTATCAGCAATAAAAAGAAAAGCATGAGAACCATCAAAACAACTTAGATATAACTTCCCATCACTTACCTTCCCATCTAAATAGCGAAAATCGCCAGTTTCCGTTAAAAAAGTTCCAGTCAATCCATTGCTTGTAATTCCGCAATTGAAAACGCCAATTGCCTTTGAACTATCCTTTTGATTAGGGCTAAAAGTTACTTCCCATTTGCCATTATAAAAGGGGTTTGATAGGTTTTGTGGCAAATCAAATCTATTTGATTTGCCATATTGAGCACTAAAATTAATTTCATTATTTTCAGTGCGTGCATGATTTATCCAAACTCCAATCAAAGCGGTATCTCCAATTAATTTTGTTTTAAACTCAGAATCAAATACTGGCATTTTAAAATTAAATGAATCTTTGTTTATGGTAATCTCATCCACTAAAATTTTTTCCTCCGCATTTTGAATGATGATTATTTTACTTCCATTCAAATTTTTAATCTCAAAATTAAAAGGCAGTTCAATTTTATCTTTTACATTTAGAACTAATACTCCGCGCCAAGTTCCTAGTTTTATTTGAGCATTACAAACGGATGTAATTAAAACAAAAAAACAAATCACAGCTTTCATTAATATAATATATTGTTTTGTAATACTCATTCTATCTTACGTCAATTTCGTCAATAAATAAAAAGGCATCGCCATCTCTTCCCAAATGCCAATCTGGCAATTTACCGTAATTAGTTGCTTTTATTTTAATATAACGAGCAGCAACTTTTATTGGGCTAGTATTAAAAAAACGTCTTGTTTGAATAGAATAATCGTCAGCAGCAACCCCGTTTTCAATAATTCCAAATGCTTGATAATTTATTCCATCCTCCGATATATAAAACTCAACATCTTTAGGTAGTATAATCCATGAACGAGTATCTTGAAGAAAACTAGACGTTACACTTTGTATAAGTGTTACTTTCCCTAAATCAACAATACAGTTAAAATCTTGCCCTTGATAACCTTGCCAGCCACCGCTTCGCCAGTTTCTAGAGCCATATTGCCCATCAATAATTCCCTCATCACCACCAGCATCATACTGTTTATTATACTGACTCTGAATACTAATTTTCCAATTATTTGATCTCCTAAAAATAGTAGCTGTTGCAATTGAACTCACATTGTTTTTCGCAATTGCTATTGCTTTTATTACTAAAGTTGAATCGCAAATAAATGAATTTGAATATGGGTTAGAATTTATTGTTGGATTTGTTCCATCAAGCGTGTAATATAATTTTGTGTTGTTATCAGGATGTTCAATTGAAACTGTTTTTGAGCCTTCGGTTAATTTGGATGGAGTTACAATTACTGGAACTTGAATTATTTGATTTGAATTAATTTCCGTTTTAGGGCGAAGAAAAATCGCTTTTCCGAATTCAGATTTATCCTCTAGCTTTTCTTGCATTGCAAATTCAATCTTACCTCCATTAATTATCGTACTATGAGAAATAACAGAACTATTACTTATCTTATTATTAATCATGCTTGATGAGATATATTCAAATTTAGAAGTATGCTTATCTTTTTTTATTTCAAACTTTTTTCCATTTTCTAAATTTATTCTAACAGAATTAAATAAAGGAAAGCCAATAGTATACTCAGGTAAACCTGGACAAACTTGATACAAACCCATTGAACTTAAAACGAACCACGCACTCATTTGTCCGCAATCTTCATTTCCTATTAAACCATCTGGGGTATTTTTATAAAAAGTATTTAATACCTGATAAATTTTTTCTTGCGTTTTATATGGTTTCCCAATGTAATTATACAAATAACACATGTGATGACTTGGTTCGTTTCCATGAGCGTACTGTCCAATTAAACCTGTAATATCAACTTGCTGACGACCTAATGTTACGTTTGATTCATTAAATAGTTCATCTAATTTACTTTCAAATTTTTTTTCTCCGCCCATTAAACTGATTAATCCTGTTATATCTTGAGGAACAAAAAAAGTATATTGCCAGCTATTTGCCTCCGTATAATGATTGTTAACTTCACGTGGCTCGAATGGAGATAACCAATTACCGTTTTTACGTGGGCGCATAAAGCCCGATTTATTATCAAATACATTTTTATATGCTTGAGCACGTTTATTATAATCTTCAAAATCTAATTTATAATTTAGTTTTTTTGATACCTGAGAGATACACCAATTATCATAAGCATATTCAAGCGTTTTAGAAACACTTTCAGACTCATCATCGATTTGCAAAAAATTATTTTCATTAAACAAAGGGATGCTAAAATTAGAATAATTTGATGCCGCCAACATTGCATTATAACATGCCTTTTTATCAAAACCTGTAATGTTCTTTGAAATAGCATCAGAAATTACGGAAACACTATGAAATGCAATCATACAATTTGTTTCATTTGCCGACAATTCCCACATTGGTAATCTACCACTTTCGATGTGTTGTTGTAAAAATGTATTAATAAAATCGGCAGTGCGTTTTTTATCAATAATTGTAAATAAAGGATGCAACCCTCTAAAAGTGTCCCATAAAGAAAAAATTGTATACGGAGTAAAATCATTTGCCTGATGGATTTTAAAATCACGACCTCTGTATTTCCCATCAACATCTCCTGCTAAAGATGGGTGAATCATACAATGATATAAAGCGCTATAAAAGGTTGTAATTTTTTCGGTGTCTAACGTTTCAACTTCAATTTTAGATAATTCTTTCTCCCAACTTTTTGCGGCATCTTGTTTATATTTTTCAAAATTCCAATGTTTTGCCTCAGCCTCTAAATTTAATTTTGCGCCATCGGTGCTAGTTTGAGAAATACCTACTTTAATCATCAATGGCTTTCCATCACTCACGTCAAACATAAATACCCCATTTTTAATGTTTTCTTCCTCACTAGGAATTTTATTTTCAAATACTAATAGATTTAACTTCTTAAATATAATAGGTTTACTAAATTTCATCCTAAAATAAATATGTTGTTCAACAGCCCAACCTTCGCTAATTCTAGAACCAATAACAGTTACGCTATCAATTACTTTTAAGGTACACTTTAAAGTTTTATCTCTATGAAATAAATCAATAAAAACACTTCCAGTATCTGACTTCGGAAAAGTATATTGGTGAATTCCAACTCTTTGAGATGCTGTTAATTGAACATCAATATCATTAACCAATTTAACCTTATAAAATCCTGCTGAAGCAATTTCATTTTTATGAGAAAACTGCGTAGCAAAATTATTTTTCTGATTAAATTTAGTACTTATTACTGGCATAATTAATACATCGCCATAATCACTTACACCCGTTCCACTTAAGTGTGTGTGCGAAAAACCATAAATAATTGAATCGGAATAGTGGTAGCCTCCACAACCTTCCCAACTACCATCAATGCGCGTATCTGGACTTAATTGAACCATTCCAAAAGGAACTACAGCGCCAGGAAAAGTATGGCCGTTTCCGCCAGTACCAATAAATGGATTAACGTGTTCTGAAAATTTAGTTTGTGAATTAATATTCAAAACGTAAAAAAAACAAAAGATATATAATATAGATAATGATTTGGTCATTATTGATTTTTCTTAATTTGTATTTAAAAGTAATAAAAATTAGTTAAATAATTTCTTTTAATTATTCAAATCGTATACCGAAAAGTGATGAAATTTTGACGAAAACTTTAATCCTAAGTTTGCTTTTACCTCAATAGTTTTATTTGGTTCAATATCAATGAAATTAGTTTTTAATTCAATACGAGAATCATCAAAGTATAAATACAAGTCTTTTACATAGTTTTTACTTGTTATAAATAGCGAAGACTTACTTTCTGAAATCTCAATTTTCAGCTCTGGTTCAGTTAATTTTAGCTCTTTTGGTTTTACAAAACAAAATATGTTTTTGGTTATTATTTCACCTTGTTTGTTTTTTAATTCGCACGAAAGGTATATTTCCTTTTTGTCAAAATTTTTCAAATCATCTTCCTTAATTACATAATAAGGTGAACTGCTCGTTTTTTTAATCTTAACCGTAACTGTTTTTTGAAGTAACACTTTTCCGGAAAAATTTTTCACATTCATTATCAATTCAGCATTAATATCAATTATTTTATTCGAAATAACATTGATGCTAAAACTACTATCTACTTTATTCACTGAAATTATTATATCACTAAATAGATTTTTAACTTCATAATAGGCTGCTTTTGGTTTATAATTATAATCAATAGAACTCCATGAGGTAACTGGCCAACAATCATTCAGTTGCCAGTAGAGCGTGCCCATACAATAGGGCATTGATCGCCGATGTGCCTCAATAGCAATTTTCAATCCATCTCGTTGAAGTAACTGAGAAGCATAATTGTACTTCTTAAAATCAGTTTGAATACTGTATGTGCGATTCATATAAGTTTGAATAGTTTCGAAACCCTTAGGGTGTTTTTGGTGAGAATTAACTGAAACTGAATTTAAAGTTAATGCGCTTGAATCCGAAACTGCTTGTAAAGTATTTATTTCTGGCATTCCTTGAAAACCATACTCACTCATAAAACGTCCAACTTTTTTTTGATATATTTCAAATGGTTCCATGCCCCACCAAACTCCCCAATAATGAGAATCTCCTTGCGTCAAACTTTCTTTATGTCCCCATCCAATTAAAGGCGAAGAAGAATGATAAGGTGCACTTCCAACTATTGAAGTTGGATGAAGTTCTTTAATTAAATTAGGAATAATAGTGTGAAATATTTTTTGATAATCGTTCCAAATTTTAGTGCTATCGTTTATTGAATACTTAAATTGTTTTTGCCAACCCCAATTTTTCCAACCTTCATCCACTTCATTATTACCACACCATAAGGCTAATGAAG
This sequence comes from uncultured Bacteroidota bacterium, assembly GCA_903928655.1. GTDB lineage: Bacteria > Bacteroidota > Bacteroidia > B-17B0 > Aurantibacillaceae > UBA4416. Next base: position 27,744 of record CAIYSA010000111.1, on the reverse strand, counting down.
GATGATTTCTTAATCGCTTAATTTGCTGCGTGACCTCTTGTTTTACATTTTCTAAAAAAGCTGAATCACCTGGATACATAGCACACGCAAACATAAAATCTTGCCAAACTAAAATTCCATTTTTATCACATAAATCAAAGAAAGTTTCATCAGGATAAATTCCACCGCCCCAAACACGAATCATATTCATATTTGATTCCTTCGCCATTTCAATAAGCTTTTTAACTTTCAAAAAATCAACTCTTGTTGTAAAATTATCTTGCGGAATATAATTCGCACCTTTCATGAAAACAGGTGTTCCATTTAATTTAAAATAAAAACTCTCACCTATTGAATCTTTGTCACGAACCAACTCGAACGTTCTCAATCCAATTTTAAACTGATTAATTTTTAATACTTTGTTTTTATTTATGACACTAAAATTAACATCATAAATAGTTGGATTACCTAATCCGTTGCAGTACCATAGTTTAGGTTTATTTATAAAATAGTTAAACGTGTCCTTATTAATTCCTTTATGCAAACGCATACTTATTTTTTGCATCGATAAATTAGTATCTGTGTTTATTGAGCAGAAGGAATTAATGCCAATTGTGTATACTGTATCTTTTTCACTATTTATTTCTGTTATAAACTGAATTTTAGCAATTAAATTATTTAACTTTTTTATAATATGATGTGTTGATTCAATTTTAAAATCATTCCAAATAATTAAACTAACTGGTTTATAAATTCCACAAGTTACAAATCTTGGACCGAAATCCCAACCAAATTGATACTGTGCTTTTCGTGTAAAAACTTTTTCATCTCCAGGAAGTATATATGATAACTTGGCAGCTTCTTCTTTCCCTTTTTTTACTGATGATTCGAAAATAATTTGCAACGTATTTTCCCCTAAATGCAAGTGATTTTTTACATCTATATTCCAAAAGCGGAACATATTATTACAATCTAAAATTTGCTTGCCATTCAAAAAAACTTTTGCATAAGTATCTAAGCCTTCAAAATTTAATTCTATATGTTTATTTTTTAATAAACTTTCATCACAATTAAAGATTCCAATGTATTCCCAATCTTCATTTTCAATCCATTTTAAATCTTTCTCATTATCCGCACAAAAAGGATCTTTAATTAATTGATTATTCAAAAGATCAGTATGAACTGTGCCAGGAACAGAAGCTGAATAAAGGTTAAACGTGCCTTTTTTTCGGAACTTCCAATCAGCCTTTAAATCAAGTTTAGTGCTTTGACCTAACGTTATCGAATAACAAAAAAGTAATATATAGGTAAGGTATTTGTTTAGCATATATGAATTTTTTCTTTTAAACGTATAATCTCAAATTCATTAACCAAATCAGTATCATCCACAATTGCAGCCGAATGATACTCCCAACAGTTTGTTTCACTTATTATACTTTCAACATTTGAACTTCGAATTCCTCCACCAGGTATTATTATAATATCATCACCAAATTTCATTTGACAATTTTTTATTTCATTAATGCCATCTAATGCAGATTTTCTTCCACCTGAAGTCAATACTCTTGTAAAGCCAAGTTTTATTAAATTTATAAATGCATCTTCAATATTTTTACATTCATCAATTGCCCTATGAAATGTAATTGACATTGGTATTGATAATTCTATTAATTCCTTACAAATAGTTTCATCAATTTCATTTTCAGAATTTAGAACTCCAAAAACAACACCATTTATTCCATTAGCTTTACAAAATAAAATATCATTTTTCATTACACTTATTTCCTTAGTAGTGTATATAAAATTTCCTCCACGAGGCCTTATAATTATATGTAAAGGAATATTCAATAACTCATTAGCGCGCAGTATTTCTTCATGATTTGGAGTTATTCCTCCTAAAGAATAATTAGCGCAAAATTCAATTCTATCAGCACCAGATTCCTGAGCTTTAATACAAGATTCAACTGAGAAACAAGCAACTTCTAAAAGCTTTTTAAAGTAAACTTTTGGCATCTATTAATTTATTATTTATCTCAGATGAATAAACAGCATAATTAAACCCTTTTTGTAAACAATAAGCACCATGCTCACCTTTTTTATTTATTGCAATAAAACCAATTTGTAATTCATCCAAGGATTTATTTTTATTTTTTGCAATAGTAATAATTCTTTCTACTGCTTTTTTACAAGCTTCCTCGGGCGAAAATCCTTGTCGCATTAATTCTACAACAGTATGACTTCCTACAATTCTCATAACTTCTTCACCATGGCCCGTTGCAGTAGCTGCTCCAACTTCATTATCAACAAATAAACCTGCGCCAATAATTGGAGAATCGCCTATACGACCATGCATTTTAAAAGCCATTCCACTTGTTGTACATGCACCAGATAAATTTCCATTCATATCTAAAGCTACCATTCCAATGGTGTCATGATTTTCAATATTTACTTTTGGTTTATATTCTCCTTTTTTCAACCACTCTTTCCATTCATCTTCCGACTCTTTAACTAAAAGATTTTCTTTTTTAAATCCTTGCGATAACGCAAAATCTAAAGCGCCATCACCAACAAGCATTGTATGTGGCGTTTTTTCCATCACTGCTCTTGCTACTGAAATTGGATGCATAATATGTTCCAAGCAACCAACAGAACCAATATTTGAAAATTCATCCATAATACAAGCGTCTAAAGTAACTCGCCCATCACGGTCAGGTCTTCCGCCATATCCAACACTTCTTTCTTTCGGATCAGCTTCTGGTAATTTTACTCCGGCTTCAACGGCATCTAACGCTCGCCCGCTTTTCGATAAAATAGTCCACGCTTCAGCATTTGCTTCAATACCAAATCGCCATGTAGAAATAACAATTGGCTTAATTTGTTTCTTTGTATTAGCTTCAATAATTTGAGTTGCCTTAGTTTTATTAAAAGCAAATAGCGATGAAGCTAAAGCTGTAATTTTCAGAAACTGTCTTCTATTTGTTGTCATTTTATTTTATTATTATTTCATCACAAAATAGCCAAGCATCTTCACCAGCACCTGGTTTACCACTTTCTATTTTCCCAAACGTTTTAGCAATAATTTTTACATACTTTGCTTTATCGGATGGGAAAGAGCTTATTGCAAAACGCTCTTGCTTCAATTCATTTGTTGTAACCTTTTGAATAGCTTTGTAATTAATACCGTCTTTGGAAATGAAAAACTCAACCAACTTTGGTAAATAAATCCAATTGAGCTCTTCATTTAAAAAACCAATTTGTATAGATTGAATATCCTCTTCTTTTCCTAAATCAATAACCGTTTCTAAATCATTTCCGCTCCAGCCAAGCCATTGATCGTTTACTCTTGGTAAAGTTGCCACCACACTATTTACTAAAGTAAAGCCTCCGCCAATATTATAATATTTACTTGGTGGTGTTTTAAACGTAATAAATTTATTAGTGGCTTTATTGATGTGGTATTCCCGAAAGCTTATTTTCCCTTTTAATTCATTATTTTTATAAAGCCCTGCTTTAACAGTTGTATTCGTTTTTAATTCAATGGGCTTTATGTACTTGCTAGAATTTATGGTTGGCATGCTTCCATCTAATGTAAAATATACAGTTCCTAAAAAGGGATTGGCATTTAATTCTAATTCCAACTGTTGTGTGTTTTTGTTTGGTAAGATTGTATACTTAACATTGTACAATGCTTTGGCATAATTCACATCTAATTGATCTAAGAGTAAAAAATGTTTTTGTAATCGTTCTAAAAAATTAGTTTCATTTTTTAATTCTTTCGGCGTCCATAAAACTTCCGATAATGCTGCCATTCGAGGCATCGCCATATATTCAACTTGTTTTTCGTTTAAAATATATTCTGTCCAAACATTTGCTTGAGCGCCTAAAATATATTTTTGTTCTTCATTATTTAACTCAGTAGGAACTGGTTCAAAAGCATACACTTTTTCTAAAGGTGTAAAACCTCCAATAGCTAAAGGTTCGTCTGTTGGCGACGATTGATAATGATCAAAATAACAATGCGTGCCAGGCGACATCACAACATGATGTTTTTGTTTTGCTGCCGCAATTCCGCCGTCTATTCCTCTCCAACTCATCACAGCTGCATTAGGCGCTAATCCTCCTTCTAATATTTCGTCCCAACCAATAATTTGTCTGCCTTTTAAATTGACATATTTTTCAATGCGTTTTATAAAATAACTTTGAAGTTCATGCTCATCTTTTAAATTTTCTTTTTTAATAATGGATTGACATTGTGCACACGTTTTCCATCTTGTTTTAGGACATTCGTCGCCACCAATATGAATGTATGGACTCGGAAATAATTCCATGACTTCATCAAGCACGTCTTCTAAAAATTTAAATGTAGAATCTTTTGTACAGAATACATCTTCAAAAACTCCCCAACTTTTTTCTACTTCAATTTGTTTACCTCTGCATGAAAGCCAAGGATATGAAGTGATAGCCGCCACCGAATGTCCAGGCATTTCTATTTCAGGAACAATAGTAATGTGTCTTTTTTCTGCATAAGCTACAATCTCTTTAATATCGTCTTGAGTATAAAATCCACCATAAGGAATTGTATCATATTTTTGATCTTTATAAGCACCAACCATAGTGCCTTTTCGCCAAGCACCAACTTGAGTTAATTTTGGATACTTTTTAATTTCAATTCGCCATGCTTGATCTTCTGTTAAATGCCAATGAAACGTATTCATTTTATACATGGCCATTAAATCAATGTATTTTTTTATGAAAGGCTTTGGAAAAAAATGACGGCAAACATCTAAATGCATTCCTCTCCATTTAAACCTTGGCGCATCTTTTATTTTTAAACAGGAAACTAAAAGTTTTATATTTTTTTCAATTGGTAATGTTTGAATTAATGTTTGGATTGCATAAAAATTACCTGCACTTTTTTCGAGAGCTACAATTGAAATTTTATTTTCAGTAATTAATAGTTCATAGTTTTCAGTAAATTTTGTTTCCCAATCTGCATTTTTAAATTCAATATAGTTGTTTTTATTTAGGGGATTAGAAACGATTTTAAGTTTAAATCCATATTGTTTTTCTAAATATTCATTAAAAAAATCCGCTTCGTTTTTGCAAGAAGATAAATTTTGGATCACAATATTTGTAGAATCAGAAAGTTTAAAATTTCCTTTTAACATTTTTAATTCTGAAGGTTTTGGAATAATAGCCAAAACATTTTCTTTTTCTTGAGAAATAATTCTCAAGGAAATAAATAAATATGCTAAAAGAAAAAATCTATTCTTCCTCATCACTAACATCATCTAATAATTCTTTAGGATAATCTTCCTTAATAATATAAACCCCAAGCATTGGATTTACAATTTCATAAATACTCTTCAAATTTATATTAAAGTATAAACCATCTTTCGAATCAACTTTATCAGTTTTACTGATAGCTTTTTTTGAAAACGGCAATAAAGTTACCGAATCATCATCCATAGTACATTCTAAAACCGTCATGTTTGGAATTTCGAAACAAAATTCATCATCATTAGGATATAAACCTTTTAATAGATAAGTAGTGTTATTAATAACTTTAAAATTCTTTACGTTTCCTTTTATATCAAATTCATCTTCCCAAAGGTATTTGATATTATCTTCTGTTTCCTCTCCTTCGTTATCTTTATCAGCGTAAGCTTGGTTAAATTTTGAATTTACTAGTTTTATATTCAGTGTTACTTTCATGATTATTTATTAATGTGTTATTGATGTATTTGAGTCAAAATCTATACCTTGTTTCTTAAAAATAGATTTTACTTTAAAGGCATACCAGGCTAAATAAGCGAAACAAAATACGGTTACAATATACGAAATTTGTGGATTTAAAATATCAACTAGGATGCCTTGTATTGGCGGAATTATTGCGCCTCCTAAAATCATCATTACTAAAAGTGAAGAGCCTTGGTTGGTATATTTACCTAAGCCATTTATAGCTAAAGCAAAAATACAAGGCCACATTACTGAACAAAATAAACCTCCACTAATAAAAGAATAGAGCGCTAAATTACCTGAACTTACAAGTCCAACAACCATCATAACACAAGCTGTTAAAGAAAGAATAAGTAATGTGCGGGCAGGATTGTCGCCCGAAAAAATAAAAATAGCTGATGCTAAACAGATGTATGGTAAATAATAAATATAATCTTCAATGTTACTTCCTCTCAAATAATTGATAGCACAAATAACCCCAAAGGCTAAAAATGGAGTAATAATTTGCATCATTAATTTTGTTGTTTTCTTAAAATTAAAAACAGCCAATGCACCTGTCCAACGACCAATCATAAGACTTCCCCAATACAATGAAATAAAATGAGAAATTTTTGTGTGATCAATTCCTTTAATTTCCGGCATTTTTAATAAGGCGCCTAAATTACTTTGTATCGTTACCTCAACTCCAACGTATATAAAAATGGCAATCATACCTAAGGTTAATTGTGGATATTTAAGAGCACCTAAATCTTTATCTAATTTTTCGGAAGTGGTTACGGTTGGCAATTTTGAAAACCATAAAATGGTTGCACATAAAATAAACAAACCAAATAAAATTAATGCTGGAATTTTAACAGCACTCAAATCGTTACTTGCAATTGCGGGTGCACTAATATTTCCAAATAATGCATAGCTTAAAACAACTGGTCCAATTGTAGTTCCAAAAGAGTTTAAACCGCCAGCTAAATTTAAACGGTGCGAACCTGTTTCTTTTGCGCCAAAATTTATAACAAAAGGATTAGCCACAATTTGTTGTAATGCAAACCCCAAACCTATAACAAACAATGCGGTTAATAGTAATGGATACGACAATAAATTTGCAGCAGGAATAAATAACAAAGCTCCAACTGAAGAAATAAGTAAGCCTAAAATAAGTGCTTTTTTATACCCAATTTTATCAATTGGATCGCCAGTTGCTCTTGATGTAAAAAAATAAATGAGAGACCCAACGAAATACGCAAAATAAAATGCTAAATCTACCAGCTGAGATTGAAACTGGGTAAGAAGGAATTTTTCTTTAAATAATGGAATTAAAATGCCATTACTAGCGCCAACAAAGCCCCAGAAAAAGAAAACAGTTATTAATGTTACAAAAGAAGAATTGGTTTTTTGCATAAAAAAATAGTTTGATTAATGTCTAAAGTAAAGCTTTTGTACCGTTTTAGTTAAATAAACAAATCCCATTTATTAACAAATCACTTTTTACTACTTATTATAATAAATTATAGGCTATTAATCATAACTATTATCTTTATTGGATGCAATTACTTACTCCTAAAAACTTTTCCGACTACGAACTAATAGATTGTGGCGATTTTGAAAAACTTGAACGTTTTGGCAAATACATTACTATTCGCCCAGAACCACAAGCAGTTTGGAAAAAAGTATACACAGAAGCTGAATGGGAAAAACAAGCCCATGTAAAGTTTGTGCCAAAAAGTAGCAGTAGCGGAGATTGGAAAATGCTTAAAAAAATGCCAGAGCAATGGACAATTAATTATGGCTTAGGTGATAAAAAAAACGCCAAAGAAATTACATTTCGTTTAGGATTAACTGGCTTTAAACACGTTGGTATTTTTCCGGAACAGGCTTGTAATTGGGATGTAATTTTCGACTTTTTAAAAGATATTGAAAAACCTAAATTCTTAAACTTATTTGCTTACACTGGTGGAGCATCTCTAGCCGCAAGAGCTGCCGGAGCTGATGTAACACATGTTGATAGCATTAAGCAAGTAGTAAATTGGGCGAATGAAAATATGCAAAAATCAAACTTAGATAATATCCGTTGGTTAATTGACGATGCGCTTAAGTTTGTGAAAAAAGAACAACGTCGAGGAAATTTTTTTCAAGGTATTATTTTAGATCCACCAGCTTTTGGACATGGCCCAAATGGTGAAAAATGGAAATTAGAAGATAATATTTTAGAAATGATGGATAGTGTTTTAAAAATATTAGATCCAAAACAACATTTATTAATTTTAAACGCCTACTCATTAGGATTTTCTGCATTAGTACCTCATAATTTATTAAACCCTTATGCTTTAAAAAATAAATCAGAATTAAGCATTGGCGAATTATACCTGCAAGCAAAAAGTGGCGTGCAATTGCCACTAGGCGTTTGGGGAAGATTAGAGAAAAAATAAATGTTCGTTTTTTGACCATAAAAATTCTTTTCTAAATCATAGGCGATTTAACATTTTCATGTTCTTTTTTTACCGTTTATATAGTTTGCATTTTTAAGTATTGCATTTAAACTATTAATAGTTTATTTTAGTGTAATAAATAATTTTAAACCTATTTAAGCCCTTATAAACAAAACATGAAAAAAATATTTTATTTTTTAATCTCAACGTTCGCTTTTACAACTATGCACTCGCAACATTCTTGTGCCAAAGTAAAAGCAAAATCTTTTACAAGTACTTATGCTAAAACCGCAGTTTTACCAATTGGTTATGTTCCCCCCGAAAATAAATATGATTTAAAATTTTATCACCTCAACTTAAATGTTGAAAGAAACACACGTTACATAAGTGGAAACGTAAAAAGTAAAGCAAAAGTTGTAGTTGCAAGTTTGGATTCATTTGCATTTGTTTTACATAAAAACCATACCATTGATTCGGTTTATGTAAACGGAGCAAAACGTGTTTTTGTTCGTCAAGATAGTTTAGTAAAAGCAACTGCCGGCACTCCAATTTTATTGAATACACTTTTTGATGCAATTGTATATTACAAAGGAACTTGCCCAACTGGAGGTGGCGCTGCAATTGGCGATGGCTACACAGCAGCAACTTCTGGCTCATGGGGCAACCAAGCAACTTTTAGTTTAAGCGAAAGTTTAGTGGCTTACCAATGGTTTCCATGTAAGCAAGATTTAACTGATAAAATTGATTCATCATGGGTATTTGCCACAACGGATAGTGCAAACATGGTTGGCTCAAATGGTTTATTAAAAAATGTTGTGAGCTTGGGTACAAAAAAACGTTACGAATGGAAATCAAAATATCCTATTGATTATTATTTAATTTCTGTTTCAACTGCAAAATATCGTCAATATAATCTGTATGCAAAACCGCAATATTTAGCCCCTGATTCTATTTTTATTCAAAATTTTATTTATGATAATGCCATTAATAATCCAGCATGGAATACTCAAAAATTAGCCCTAAATAAAATTAAACAAACTATCGAACTCGAATCCAAACTTTATGGAATGTATCCTTTTTACAAAGAAAAGTACGGGCATTGTATGGCACCATTAGGTGGTGGAATGGAACACCAAACCATGACAACTTTAGGGTTTTTTGATTTTGAAATTGATGCGCATGAACTTGGTCATCAATGGTGGGGCGATAACGTAACTTGCAAAGCTTGGAAAGATATTTTTATAAACGAAGGTTGGGCAAGTTATACCGAATATTTATGCGACCAATATTTACCAACTATTTCAGGTACATCTGCTGCAACAAAAATGACTAGCGTTCACACAAGCGTCATGTCGCAGCCCGGTGGAAGTTGCTATTTTACAAATGCCGATACAATGGATGCCAATGTAATTTTTGACTCTCGTTTAACTTATGATAAAGGCAGTGCCTTAATACACATGTTGCGTTACACCATAAATAACGACTCAACATTTTTTAATGCCATTAGAGGCTTTCAAAACACTTATAAATTTAATGTGGCAAGTGTTATTGATTTTAAAAATTACATGCAAACGTATAGTGGCATAAACTTAACACAGTTTTTTAACCAATGGTTTTACGGGCAAGGTTACCCAACCTTTGATGTAAAATGGAATCAATTGGGTGGTAATTTTATTTTACAATCTATACAAACACAATCTTTTCCAAGCTCCATACCGTTATTTATTACAGATATTGATTACCGAATATCAAGAACTGCAAAGCCTGATACCGTTATACGATTAGGGCATGCTAATTTAACCGAAAATTATACCATTCCATTAACAGGAAGTGTAACTAGCGTATTTCTTGATCCATCAAACTGGATACTAAATAAAGTTATTGGGCCTGCTAAAGATATTTCTTTAATTTCTACACTTGGCGCATATGAACAACTTGCTGTAGCTGATATTTTTGTTGGGCCAAACCCAACATCAGATTTTATTAATATTTACTTATACCAAACAGAAAAAGCAATAGTTGAAATAACAGACCTAACAGGTAAATTAATTGCATCACAAACTATAAAAACAGAAGCCCAATTTGATGTTAGCAAATACAGCAACGGCATTTATAATGTAACTATTAAAAATAACCAAGGTGATGTTATTAAAACATGCAAGGTTGTAAAGAATTAGTAATATCCGTTTTTAAGTATTTATAAATGCTTAAAAATGGATAATTTAGTTACGCTTAGCGAACATACGGGTGTATGATTGGACTATGTTTTGTATATTTATAGCGCTTAGCGATAAGTTATAGCACATTTTAAATGACAACACAATTCCAAATAAACGACCCCTCATTAGAATCTCAATGGAGAGCTATTATTCTATTTGGAAAGAACTCAGCGACATACAAATTTGCATTTGCTAAATCATTACTCGGATTAATCGAACAAGAAAAAACAAAAATATCGCTTGATGAATTAGCAATACCATTCGCAAACTCAATAGTGGAGCATTTAAAAAAAAGTGACAAACAAGGCAATGCCGGTTCGAGTAAGTTTTTAGAAGGTTGCAGAAGCTACATCAATGAAAAAATTACAAAAGAAGACCTTTACGGTTTAACCGAAAAATATGGTTTTGTTAATGTGGTAGACGCTTTCCAAAACGTTAATGGTGGAACAATACCTAATGCATTTTATGAAAAAAATTATAGTCAAGGCAAAAAAGAAATAGTAGTTACAGACAATTTATTAAAGATTAAAGAATTATTCCAGTATAGAAATTTGGAACAAGAAGTAGAAGCTAGATGGAACTTAGTTGAAACAGCTTGGAACTTGCAAATAAATCCAAATCTACTTGAAGTAAAGTATGATGAGAGTAAATCACTTTTTTTTATTGAGAGTAATTTAATGAGACGCATTGACATTACTTCTGTCCGAGATTCATTAAATGGTTATCAAAAAGGCAAATGCTTTTATTCATATCAAGACATTTCAATTAATAAAAATGATATCAATATTTGTGAAGTTGATCATTTTTTGCCGCATGTAAATAAGTTAGCTCATTCACAAACTGGCGCTAACATCAATGGAGTATGGAATTTAGTTCTGGCGGACAGCAGTATCAATTTACATAAGAAAGCAAGAATTCCAGAAAAACGTTTTCTTCATAGACTGTTTAACCGAAACGAATTTTACATTGAAAGCAAACATCCGTTATCAGAAACTATTATAAATCAGACAGGTTTGACAAAAGAAATTAGAAGAAGATTTTTGGAAGCCCAATATAATTTAGCTTTGACACATTCAATTCAACAATGGAAACCTGAAATAGAATTAATAGGAACATTTTAATGAAAGACTTTACAGAAATACCGTCAGATAGAATAATTTATAAAAACGAATCATTTTTTATTATTAAAGATGCTTTTCCTGTTTCGCCAGGACATCTTTTAATAATAAGCAACATTTTAAGAAAAGATTATTTTGAACTTTCTGAAAAAGAAAAAAACGACTTGAATGTTACTATTGAATTAGCAAAAAGTATCATCGAAAAAGAACACAAACCTGATGGTTATAATATTGGCATGAATTGCGGAGAATCTGCTGGTCAGACAGTATTTCACTTTCATTGTCATTTAATACCAAGGTATAAAGGCGACATGGAAAACCCACGAGGTGGTATAAGACATTGTATAGATGGAAAAGGATACTACCAATAAAACGTGCTATAACACGGGTTTGGCAAAAGTGGCGGTTCAGTGCTCCGCAGACACATTTTTGGTTTATCAAACTTTGGTTCTCCGCATCAACATTTGTGGTGAAAATCGCCACCTTCGCCAAGCCCGAAAACGTTAGGCGGCATGCTAGACAAATACTAATAGACATTATGAAATATATTATATTACTCTTTCTTGCTCCAACAATAATACTCGGACAGAAAAATATCTCTATGCAGCTTGACGAGTATATGAACGCACAAGCAGACATTTATAATTTTTCTGGAGTTGTTCTAGTTAAAGCTCACAATAAAATAGTTCTCAAAAAAGCTTATAGTCTGGCAGACAGAGAATGGAACATTCCTAACACAACAGACACTAAATATAGTTTATGCTCAATAACAAAGCAATTTACGGCGACATCAATCTTGCAGCTTGATGAATTAGGGAAACTAAATGTAAACGATAAACTGTACAAGTATCTTCCTGATTTTCCAAACAGTGAAAAAGTCACAATTCATATGATGCTCACTCACACTTCTGGAATAACTGATTATACTGAACTTCCCCAATATTATGATTGGCTTTACGCACTAAATATTTCCAAAGATTCAATCATATCTATTCTCAAAACAAAACCATTTGACTTTGAACCAGGAACAGGCTATAAATACAGTAGTTCAAATTATTACCTTTTAGCATACATCGTTGAAATGGTTACCAAGCAAAATAGAAGCTTCTTCTTAAAAGACCATATTTTTAATAAGTCTGGTATGATTAACACAGGTGTTGATACACCTGACACTATATTGTTGAAAAGAGCAAAAAGCTATTTGTTTTCTGAAGGAAAATATATTTCAGCTGAAACGGAAAGGGTATCAAATACATTCGGAACTGGTGACATTTTTTCTACAGTTGAAGATTTGAACAAATGGGATAATGCATTACTTGGTAACGACATTCTTTCAAATGGCTCAAAAATTAGAATGTATACACCGGTAAAAGAAAACTATGGATATGGAGTAATTTGTATACCGATAGAAAATAAGACCTGCATTCAACATTCAGGAAGCGGTGCAGGTTTTTCAAATTCGTTCTTGAGAATTCCATCCGACAGTTCTTGCGTAATTGTTTTATCCAACAATGCATCCCAAAGCCCATCTATCTCATTTGCTCTGGCTACTATCATTTTAGGTGGCCAAGTTAATACGCCTAAAATTCACACTGAGATTAAACTAAATTCCAAAAATTTTCATAATTACACAGGTCAATATGAAGGAATGTTTATTGGCTTCCCAAGTAAACTGAAAATCATAGAAAAAAACGACAAACTATACGTTTACGTTGATGGCGTAGAAGATATTGAAATTAAAGCTGAATCTCCTACGAGATTTTATTATGCAAATGGCACTGATAAACAAATTGAATTTGAACTGGACAATAAAGGTAAAGTTATAAATTTATGGCGACTAATATATGGACTCAAAGTGCAACTCAAAAAGAGAGAGTAAAGCACGACCGCCTAACACACACTAAGCAAACAGTTTGGCAGACATCAAAGCTTTTGCAAAAGCAGTCGCTTCGCGGGGACAATTATTTTCGCTTTGCAAAAGTCCAATAAGCAGTTATCTTTGTTAATACCATTTCGGCAGGACACGGTTTCAAATCAAACCGTTGCTTAGCGCGAAAACGTTACCGGGCATTGTAAAACGACACTCAAACAAATAATATGAACATAGAAAATATTAGACAATTCATCAAAGAGAAAGCGGAACAGTTCGGTGCTAAAACTGACAACGAATTTAATAAACCTTATGTTGAACGTAACAACACTGGACAAGAAGCTTTAAAAGACAACGGAGCATATTTTGGTTTTATTCATCCAGAAGAAGAAGCTTCGGGACCATTCCACGACTTTTCATTAGCTATATTTCCAAACGACCAAGACCAACCTTGGTTAGTTTGTTTGGGTATTGGTTCTAGTGGTTTTAAAAATGACTATGAACTTGCGACCTATCCCGGACTAAGGCGACTATTTTCTAAACTTATTAACGAAAAGGGGTTTTGCAAATCGGATTTTTCTGACATAGAAACAAGTTTGCCAAAGTCCATCACTGGCAGCCTTGATTTACAACACATAAAAAACACAATAAAGACTTACACAAAAGTTTTACCAGCTTGCCAAATTGTTGATGACCCCGAAAGCGAAGAAGGCATGAAAATAATTGCTGCATTTTTAGCTGGTTATGCAAAACTTAGAGAATGGCCTTCAAACAAAGACCACAGAAAAGCCATTTCAGAAGCTTTGGAACCTTTCCTTAAGGCAGAGACAATTGATGAAGCAGAAGAAATAAAAAATCTTTTGAACGAAAGAAAATATATTGTACTTCAAGGACCTCCTGGGACTGGAAAAACAAGAACAGCAAAAGAAGTTGCAGAAAAAATTAAAGCAAAAACATTTTTCACCCAGTTCCACGCAGAGACAAGTTTTTCAGATTTTATTTATGGTATTCGCCCAGATTTAAACAACAAAGAACTTAGCTACAAAGAAAATTTGGGAAGTTTTACCGAGGCTTTGAAGTATGCGAAAGAACACGATAATGAAAAAGTCCTTTTGATAATTGACGAAATAAACAGAGCAAATCTTTCGAATGTTTTAGGACCCATTTTCTATTTGTTTGAACACAAAATGGACAAATCAAATGTTGAAATTGAAATTTCTCCGAGTTTCAAGATTAACAAACTCCCGGATAACTTTACTGTAATCGCTACGATGAACACTGCTGATAGAAGCTTGGCGGTTGTTGACTTTGCGTTACGTAGACGATTTGCTTGGTACACATTAAAACCTAAGGCTATTATTTCAAAACAATTCTTCAAAGATGATTTTGCAAGAATTCAAGAAATATTCGACTGGTACGCCTCAAGTAATGAATTATCATTGCAACCCGGCCAAGGCTACTTTATTGCAGACAGCGAAGAGGAAATGACAAACCGTATCAAGTACGAAATATTCCCATTGATAAAAGAATATTTACAAGAAGGGTTGATTAGAAATGCTAAAGAAGAATTCAATAATTATTTCGCTATTCGAATAAATAAATCACTTTTTGAATGAGCAAGGCATTAGATGTTTTTTGTGAAGTGCCTTGCTTAACTGAACAATCAAGACAGTTAAGTGGAATTGCTTTGCAAAAAAAGTGGTTTAAATCGGCTGACAAAAGAATTATTGGCCAGTACCTCCAAAAGTTTATAGACTATAATTCATCGCAATTCAAATTCATCGGGGTTCAACCATTTATTATTGGCTCTGACCAAAATACCTCCTTGACTTTTCGTTCTTCCAGTTTTATTGGTACCATTCCTCTAAGAGCATCTGACACAGGAAAGCAAATAGGTGATTTTGTTGTAATGCCGAGGTTTACTGGTCGTGACCGTTTTGAAGATTATATTGAAATTCTGAATTTACTTGGAACAGAAATAAGCCCGGAAGTTATTGACAGCTTGCCTCTTGCTTCTGGTAAAAACTTCCGACCACCGTTATATTTAGAGGCAGTGAAATTCATTGCTTCTCTTGAAGCATTACTATCAAGACCTTGGCGTAAGTTTGATAATATCGAAAAAATATCTAGCCAACCTTCTGGACAAATCAATTGGAGCAAATACATCAACAACGAATACAGAATTGAAAATCGTTTAAAGTTTCCAACCCGAAAAAATATTTTAAGTGAGTTTCATAGCGAATATGCCGAAATACGATATGTATTTGACATTTGTAAGAATGAATTACTTTCTTCTAATACGCCACAAAGAATAAAAAACACAATCCGTGTAAAGCTTAGTTTCATTGAAGAAAAGTTGTATCACCATAAACCTAAAGCGACAAATAATATTATTGCCAAATCATCTGACAGCCCAACAGTAAAAACGTGTAAAGAACAAGCTAATAAAATTCTTAACTTTAATTTGGTTGACAGCACGGCATGGAGAGTAGACTTCTCAGATGTTTTTGAAAAATTCGTTCAACACATTTTCAAAGCTGTTGCTAAAGAGACCGGAGGGAAATTATTTTCAAATTTCAAGTTTCACTCACGAACTTCTAAGCACTATTCGTGGGAACTAAAACACATTGAACCAGACGCTATATATCAAAAGGAAAACCTCTTAGTATTCATAGACGCTAAATACAAATCAAACCTTTATAACAAGTTTGACAATAGCGAAACTCTGAAAGACGACCACAGACACGATTTACACCAAATTATGGCTTATACTTCTTTCAGTAAGACAGACTTTAAATATGGGTTTCTTTGTTATCCATCTGACCAATTAGAATTGAAAGCTATAAAATATAAGAATGGAATTAACGAAGTAACAAACACGGTTTTAGTTATGGGTATTCCATTAAAAAAGGACAGTATCAATGAAGCAAAGCGATTATTAACAAACGAACTAAATGAGCTTGAAAGAAGAACAACGACCCGGTAACACGGGTTTGGCAAAAGTGGCGGTTCAGTTCTCCGCATCAACATTAGTGGTGAAAATCGCCACCTTCGCCAAGCCCGAAACCGTTAGGGGCAACTTTATGAGGACATATATATTCATATTAATTATCTTGCTGACAAAAGACATTTTTGCTCAGGACTATTCTTCATTAGGAAAAAGTATTAACTACTCGGACATATATAGAAAAGCAAAAAGATTTCAAAATATTGACAATGCTCTTCTTACTCCAGACCAAGTGCTTTACATTGACTTAACAGTTGATAAAGACGGACTTAATTATCAAAAGTTCGTTGACAACCATGGTAAGTTTAAAAATCTAAGAAAATTAATAATCGACAATCGTTGGTATCAGATTGACTTGAAACCAGTTCCTGACATCTCCGTGTTCAAAGACCTAGAATTTCTGCAAATCTTCAATCTCCCAAATTTAAATTTTGACATATTAAGCGATTTATCAAATTTAAAATATTTATCCCTTAATGCTTGCGAATTAAAAACTCTCCCTTCCTCAATAATTAAGATGAAACAGCTTGAGTTTTTAGATTTGTCTGTAAACTATCTATCTGCGTTGCCAGACAATATCAGTGAAATAATAAGCCTAAAAGAAATTGACCTTACTAATAACCGATTTATTGAAATACCAAAACAAATTGAATTTGTTAAGAATTTACTTTACCTTGATATTAATAATGCAGAAGGTGACGGATATTTAATTAATGGTAAAGCTCTTTGCAAAAACACACTAACAGTTTATCCTGCAATTCTTTCTAACTGCAAAAATTTAAAAAAAGTTTCTCTATATAAAGTCATTATTGACAAGCCAACAAAAGAAAAATTAAAAGCGGAATTCAAAACCATAAGATTTACATTTTAAGGTAAAGCAGCCCCTAACACACGCTAAATTCCAGCGGGGCGGAAGTATAAGGCATTTGCAAAAGCGGTCCCTTCGGGAAAGACAATTATTTTCGCTTTGCAAATGTCTAAAAAGCAGTTAGCTTTGTCAGTAATATTTCGGTAGACATTGTTTCAAAACCAGCCGAAATTTAGCGCGAAAACGTTAGGGGTAATTTGTATTGACTATTATAAAATTAACAACATGAAAAAAATAATTTTTTTATTGCTAATAGGATGTTTTTTTACAAACTGCAAAAAGACAAAATTGACTGGCGACAATGCAAAGTTTATCGGGACGTGGACATGGATTGGTGGCTGGTCTGACGGAGCTAATGAAAATTTTAAACTTGTAATTGTTTACAAAGGAAAGTATAAACTTTACAATGGTAGTGACAAAATTGACTACGGACGCATACTCGACAAAAATGGTTATTTAACTTTTATTAGTGACAAACCTTTCAATAAGGGTTATTTTGCTGGTGGCGAATCGCAATTGACTTATTACGAAAAGCAAGACCAGATTGGAATTGGCAATATAAGTATTAGAGACTTTCCTTCTTCAGGCTATAAAAGACAATAGATCAAACTACCCCTAACCGCACCTAAATTCAATTTGGGCATTCGGCTTCGGCATTTGCAAAAGCGGTAGACAATTAATTAATTTTCGCTTTGCAAATGGCTAATAAACAGTTAGCTTTGTTATTAGCATTTCGACATTGAACGGTTTCAATTTCCGCACTGATGCAAGCACGCGTTCCGTTAGCTGTCATTTGTTGTGACGAAATACATCGAAAATAAATTTGGATTTTCTAAAATTATGTAATAACTTTGTAATTACATTATAAATTATAATAAAATGGACGTTTCATTAATATCAATAGGTAATTCAAAGGGAATCAGACTCTCAAAGACCTTAATCGAAAAGTATAATATTCAAGACACAATAGAGTTGATTCTTGAAAAGGGCTTTATCATTTTAAAGCCGAAGACTTCTGCCCGTAAGGGATGGGAAAAATCGTTTAAGAAAATGCATGAAAATGGCGATGACAAATCTCTAATGGCAGACGTTTTTAATGATGAAAATTTTGAAGAATGGACTTAAAGCAATATCAAATTGTTTTGGTCAATCTCGACCCTACAATTGGCAGTGAAATGAAAAAGACTCGCCCTTGCGTTATTCTTTCTCCAAACGAAATGAATAAATATTTACAGACAATTGTTATTGCTCCAATGACAAGTAATTCAAAAAGTTATCCGACAAGAGTTCCTGTTAAACATAACAAGACAAAAGGTTGGATTGTACTTGATCAAATAAGAACTATAGACCGACAACGTATTGTGAAAATTCTTGATAAACTTTCTGAAAAAGATATTGATGAAGTCAAGACAATTATTCACGAGACATATGTAGCATAAAAACAAACGTCAGCTAACAGCACCTACAAGAAATTGGCGGTTCAGTGCTTCGCAGAAACATCTGTAGTTAATCAAAGTTTGGTTCTCCGCATAAACATTTGTGGTGTAAATTGCCACCTTCGCCAAGCCCAAAACCGTTATACCGAAAAATAAAAAACTCTCATGAATATATAACGACAGGAGAAATGAAACCTAAAATTTTAAAAATCAAGCCTAAGGCTATTTCAAAGTAATAAATTCAATATTACGCTTTAAGCCATTGTATTTAGTGCGTTTCACAGCGCTTCCTTTAAAAACAGAAGCAAATACCTCTTCACTTAAATTATGCCAATCGGCAGTGTTAAAATTTAAAAAGCCAGTTGTGTTTTTAAATTTTGGTTCAGTATTAAATTCGCTAAAACTATTCCAAGGGCAAACATCCTGGCAAACATCACAACCAAAAATCCAATTATCCATTTTATTTTTAAATTCAGATGGGATGGATTCTTTTAATTCGATAGTAAAATAACTGATGCATTTACTACCATCAACCACATAAGGTTCAACAATAGCAGATGTTGGGCAAGCATCAATACATTTTGTGCAAGTGCCACAATAATCTTTTATGGCGCCATCGTATTCTAAATCAACATCAATAATTAATTCGGCAATAAAAAAAATGACCCTTGTTTTTTATTAATAAGGTTTGCATTTTTTCCAATCCAACCTAAACCGCTTTTTTTTGCCCACGCTTTATCAAGCACTGGCGCACTGTCCACAAAAGCTCTTCCGTTTATATCTCCAATTTTTTCTTTAAGCGTAAACAAAAATTCTTTGAGTTTATCTTTTATCACATCATGGTAATCAATACCATAAGCATATTTAGAAATTTTTGGAGAATCTGGATGTTGTTTTTGTTCGGGATAATAATTATACAATAATGAAACAACTGATTTTGCACCATCAACCAATAAGGTTGGATTTAAGCGTTTGTCAAAATGGTTTTCCATGTACTCCATTTTCCCATGCTTCTTTTCATTCAACCATTTTTCGAGCCTTGGCGCTTCTTTTTCTAAAAATTCAGCTTTCGAAATTCCACAAAAATCGAACCCTAAACGTTTGGCTTCTTGTTTAATAATGGAAGAATATGTTGTTTTGTTATTCATCAAACAAACCACCGTTTCTTGTTCTAAACGATTTCCCTAAATGTTTGTAAGCTTTTTCTGTTGCCTCTCTTCCGCGTGGCGTTCGCGATAAATAACCTTCTTGTATTAAAAAAGGTTCATACACTTCTTCAATCGTTCCGGCCTCTTCGCCAACCGCTGTGCTTATAGTTGTGATGCCAACTGGCCCACCTTTAAACTTATCAATGATGGCGGATAAAATACGAACATCCATTTCATCTAATCCGTTTTTGTCAACGTTTAAAGCTTTTAAGCCATAAGTTGCAATTTCAATATCAATCGTTCCATCACCTTTTATTTGAGCAAAATCTCTTACACGACGCAAAAGTGCATTTGCTATACGTGGCGTTCCTCGGCTTCTTCTAGCAATTTCATACGCTGCTTCATCTGCAATTTCAACACCTAAAATGGCGGAACTACGTTGAACAATTCCAGTTAAAACTTTACTGTCATAATAATTTAAGCGTGATGTAATTCCGAAACGTGCACGCAAAGGAGCTGTTAATAAACCACTGCGAGTAGTTGCACCAACCAATGTAAATGGATTTAATTTTATTTGAACCGTGCGCGCATTTGGGCCACTATCAATCATAATATCAATTTTATAATCTTCCATTGCAGAATATAAATACTCTTCTACAATAGGGCTTAAGCGATGAATTTCATCAACAAATAAAACATCAAAGGGTTCTAAATTTGTTAAAAGCCCTGCTAAATCACCTGGTTTATCAAGCACTGGCCCACTAGTTACTCTTAAATTGACACCTAAATCATTAGAAATAATATGAGCTAAAGTTGTTTTACCTAAACCCGGAGGACCATGTAATAATACATGGTCTAAAGCTTCCTCGCGTTGTTTAGCTGCTAAAACAAAAATGCGTAAATTATCTACAACAGCCTCTTGCCCACTAAAATCGTTAAATTCTATCGGACGAAGTGCTTTTTCGTAATCCTTATCGGTATTAGTATGCTTTTCGTTATTAGCGTCTAAATTCTCATTCATTAATGTAAAAGTACAAAATAAAAATAAAGTAGGATGCTACAAATTATAGCATTAATTTCGCACCACCTTGAAACTGTTTTCGAGAGCCTCTAAATTAAATGAAAAAATATGGTAAGTTATTTATATCCAGTTGTTGTTGAAAAAAGAAAAGGAACAGTTACCCCATATTTAGAAGTTATAAAATCGAATAGAAAGTATTTACTTAATAGTGAAAACGCAAATTATTCGTATGGAGGATTACATGTTCTATTTAATAAGTTTTTTAAGCAAATAGGCATTAAAAAATACGACATCAAAAGTGTTTTAGTGCTTGGCATGGGAGCTGGTAGTGTAGTATCACTACTTAGGCAAAAATATAAAATTGATTGTGCTATTACTGCCATTGAAAAAGATGAAGTTGTAATTGAGTTAGCAAAAAAATATTTTGAAATTGAAAAATACAAGCCATTAAGTATTGTAAATGATGATGCGTTTGAGTTTGTGAAAACTACCAATAAAAAATTTGATTTAATTATTTCAGATATTTTCATTGATGGAAATGTGCCCGCATTATTTGCAACACCTGAATATTTAAACAATCTCAAAAGAATTTCGAACGATAAAAGCTGCATTATTTATAATAAAATGACAGAGTTACCAATTCATAAAAAAGAAGTTGCTGAATTTCAAAAACTATTCGACACTATTTTTCCTGGCGCTAAAACACATAAACTCATAGCAAACGAATCAGAAAATAGTTTGCTTTATTATAATACTTTAACTCTTATAGCGAATCGCTAACTTTCAACATCCCGTGTGCTAGGCAAAACCTATAAAGGGAAATTCATGCTGAACTTGATTCAGCATCTCTAAACTTAATGATTACTATTATTGAGACCATAAACAGAAAATAAAAAGAGCCTTTGATTTAAAATCAAAGGCTCTTTTTAATGAATTATAAATTCTAATTATTCTTTAACAAATTTAAATTTTTTGTCGATGTTGTTTGTTTTAAATTCCACAACATAAATTCCATTTGCTAAATTTTCGATATTTATTTTTTCAGAGGTTGAGTTAAATACTAATTGCTTTTCAATAACAATTTTACCAGTTACATCAATACATTTAATAGAAACTGGCGCAGCTAATAATTCAGCAGGCACAGTTAATAGAATATAATTTTTTGCAGGATTAGGGCCTAAAACAATCGCATTATAAATTAACAATTCATTTAAATTAGATAATAATACTTGATAAGAGGAAGATGATGCTTGACAACCTAAAAGAGTAGTAACCCAAACAGAATAATATCCATCTGCTGTTACAGTATATGTTTGTCCGGTTGCACCAACAATTGGAGAACCATTTAAATACCATTGATTTCCTGTTGCAGCACTTGATGTTAATACTTGTCCCATTTGTGTTATTGTTGGTGCGGTTGGGTATGAGCCAACGATAACCGTAGTTGAACCAACAGATGAACATGCTCCAACATAACCAGTACAGGTAAACACAGAGGTAACCGATGGAGTTACTAAAATAGAGGCAGATGTTCCGCCGCCGCCAGACCATGAATAAGTAGATGCACCTGATGCAGAAATAGTTGCTGGCATTCCACTACAAACTGTTGCCGTTGTAAGAACTAAAACTGGCGGAGAGCTTACTAAAATTGTATTTGTATAAACAGTACTATTACCATTAATATTTGTACTAACAAATGATACCGTATAAACTCCAACAGAAGAATAAGTAACAGTTGGATTCTTAACAGATGATATTGCAGGTGACCCGCCAGTAAGTGTCCAAGTCCAAGCAGTTGGTGAACCAGATGATTGATCACTAATTACAAATGGAATGCCAACGCAGGCTGATGTAAATGCAGTTGAAAAAGAAGCATTAGGAGGAGCTAAAGGATTTGAATATAAATCAGATTCCCAAACACCTCTTCCATAAGTTCCTGCTCTTAATTTATTTGTTGCATAATGAATTTCTAAATCGTTTACAATTACATTTGGTAAGTTAGTCATAAAAGGAATAAAGCTAGTCATACTTCCATCTTTAAAATAAACACCTACATCTGTTCCAACATAAATTGCATCATTTAAATTTTTAGTATAAATAATACAATTAACAGGGAGGTTTGGTAAACCAGCTGAAATGTTTGTCCAAGTTGAACCACCATTTGTTGTAACAAATACTTTATTGCCAGCAGAATATCCAGAAAAAGTAACAAAAACATTTGTGGCATCTAAATTATCAACTGCAATATTAGTTATTTGCGCTAATGATGTAGGTAAGCCAGTTGTGATGCTCGCCCAAGTTGTGCCGCTATTTGTAGTTTTATATAAATTTGTAGATCGTGATGCATATAAAGTGGCAGTATTTGAGGGCGCTGCAGCTATGCTTAATACATCTCCTGAACCAGCAATTGTTCCCATTTGAGTCCAAGCAGTTCCTTTATTTAATGTCTTAAATACTTGTTGGTATCCGCTATAAAAAATATTTGCATTATTTGGATCTTGAATAATAGGGGCAACCCAAGCAGCTGTTCCAGTAATCCCTGAAATTATGCTTGTCCAAGTTCCTCCACTATTTGTTGATCTATTAAAATCTCCCTGAACATATGATTCTACTAACGTAGCATTACTACTCCAATCAACAAAACAATCTGCGCCATCACCACCATAAACTTCAGTCCAAACGCCAGCGTTCCATAAATTTGTTCCATTATCTTGATGCCCAGATATAACATAATTTGGAGTTCCAGCTTGTGCCGATTGGCCAATTTTATAGGATTGAGCGATATTCATTGTTCCATTTATTGTAGTCCAAGCAACTCCACTATTTGTTGTTTTTGCCACACCTCCGTCAGTACCCATATAGCAAGTTGTGCCATTAACGTATTCTACAACATGTAAATCTGCATGTACATAAGGCTTTCCGCCTCCACCAGTCCAATGAGAATTTAAAGTCCAAGTGCTTCCTCCGTTAATTGACTTCCAAGAATTTACTCCACCACAAATTATTTCATTTTTATTAGTAGGAGAAACTCCACAGGCTATATCATACCAGCCTTGCCCACCAGTATCTGTGCCTCCTGTGCTCCATCCAAAAATGTTTGGAGTTGAAGACATTAATGTAAATGTTACGCCTCCATCAACCGAACGATAGACGCCACCAAAACTATTGTCAGAAGATTTACTACACAGAATGTAAATATAATTTGGATCAGCAGCAGTTACTGATAAGGCCATTCTATTTACGCCAGTTGTTGGTAAACCTGTGGCAGTCGTTGTAAAGGTATTTCCCCCATTTACTGAACGCACAAACGTACTTCCTGTAACGGCAAAAACATTTGTTGTGTCAAATGGAGCAGTGGTTTTATATTCAATATCATTATAACTTCCTGTTTTTACAACATTCCAAGTAACACCAGCATTATTTGTACGATAAATCCCAACACTTGTAGCAGCTAAGACAACATTTGGATTTAATGGGTTAATTAATAATCGACCTATTGTTCTACCAAGACTTACAGAAAATGTTAATCCAGTTGTTGACCATGTTAATCCACCATCAATTGACTTTAAAACACCAGTTGATTTGGTATCCGAAGCATCAATATCTCCCATTGCTAAATACATAATACTTGTATTTAAAGGATTAATGGCTAAATCAGAACAACCTAAAACAGATAATGAGTTTGTATTTGTAGTCCAACTTGTACCACTATTTGTTGAAACCCATAAACCACCCGCACCAGTTCCAGCAAAAACAGTACTTGGTAACCCCGGCATAAAACGAATGAATGTTATACGGCCAGCATCACCACCAACTGGCGAACCAAATGGCCCGATAGCAGTCCAGTTTCCTGAAGTTGAACTTACCGAACTTATTTTTGCTAACGCTGTTGGATTGGCTAATAAATAATTTTGAAATTCTTCGTAAGCTTTTGCGCGAGAAGCATATTTTAAATCTCCACTAGGATAAACTCTTGGCTCTGCCATCCATTCCCAACGCTTAAATTGTTTATAGCCTTTCCCTCTCTCGTAAGACTTTGAGCTCCAATATGCATTAAATTCACTTTGAATTGAATAAAAATTTTCATTTATATCTTGAAATTTATAAACCCAATTTTGAGCATTGATGGCCATTGAGATTAGAAAAATTGTGCTTAGTAGGATTGTTTTTTTCATTTGGAATTACTCTTAATTTAGTTTATGATTTACGAATATAAACAAAATAAGTTGTAAATTGTTTGAGTTTAAAATGAAATTTATAATATTATCAGAATGCTAACAATCAATTTTCTGAATTTTCAGAAAGCATTTTATTCTTGATTATTAAACGTAATTTTAAATTTAATTTCTAAACTCTTTAGTTCTTTTTTTGTTTAACTTTTATTAACCTTCCTCAGGATAATAACTTATTAAATACCACGTTTTTAGAATAAAATAAAATAACTTATCTTTGTTATAATGGAAATTGTTAAAGGTTCGGGAGTTGTTCCTGGAGAATTATTGGCTAAGGTAAATTCCCCAGCTGATTTAAAAAAATTAAATGAAAATCAATTGGAACAATTCTGCAAAGAGTTGCGCCAATACATTATTGATATAGTTTCAACCAAAGGTGGCCATTTTGGAGCTTCGCTTGGAGTGGTTGAATTAACAACTGCAATTCATTACGTTTATAATACCCCTTATGATCAATTAGTTTGGGACGTGGGCCACCAAGCTTATGGCCATAAAATTATTACTGGCAGAAAAAACCTATTTCACACAAATAGAATTTACAAAGGCATTAGCGGCTTCCCTAAACGCTCAGAAAGTGAATACGATACATTTGGTGTTGGCCACTCTTCTACTTCTATAGGTGCAGCGCTAGGAATGGCAGTGGCTTCTAAATACAATAACATTAAAGACAAACAGCATATTGCGGTAATAGGTGATGGCTCAATGACAGCAGGAATGGCATTTGAAGCGCTGAATCATGCAGGAAGTGCAAATGCAAATATATTAGTAGTATTAAATGATAATTGCATGAGCATTGATCCTAACGTTGGAGCGCTGCGCGATTATTTAACTGATATTACAACTTCACACACTTATAATAAAACAAAAGATAAAGTTTGGGAATTGCTTGGTAAAATTAGCAAGTTTGGACCTAATGCTCAAGAAATAGCAAGTAAGATTGAAAACGCAGTAAAAACAAGTCTTTTAAATCAAAGTAATTTATTTGAATCGCTTAAGTTTAGATATTTCGGGCCAATTGATGGCCATGATGTTGAGCGCTTAACTAAAATCATGCGAGATTTAAAAGATATTCCTGGCCCTAAAATATTACACGTTCTTACTCAAAAAGGAAAAGGATATCAATTTAGTGAAGAAGGAAACCCAACAATATGGCACGCTCCGGGTTTATTTAATAAAGATACTGGTGAAATAATAAAAGTAATTCCAACAAGTCCGCAACCACCAAAATACCAAGATGTATTTGGACATACGATAGTTGAGCTTGCTGAATTGAATAAAAAAATAATGGGTGTTACACCTGCAATGCCAAGTGGCTGCTCATTAAATATCATGATGAAGGCAATGCCTGATAGAGCATTTGATGTTGGAATTGCAGAACAACACGCCGTAACTTTTAGTGCTGGATTAGCAACGCAAGGTTTAGTTCCGTTTTGTAATATTTATTCATCATTTATGCAACGCGCTTATGATCAAGTGGTGCATGATGTAGCTTTACAAAACTTAAAAGTAATTTTTTGTTTAGATAGAGGTGGTTTAGCTGGCGCTGATGGCCCTACACACCACGGAGCTTTTGATATTACTTACTTCCGATGCATTCCCAATATGATTGTGAGTGCTCCAATGAATGAAGAAGAATTGCGTAATTTAATGTTTACTGCTCAATTAGATGAAACTCCTGGTTGCTTCAGTATTCGTTATCCGAGAGGAAATGGAGTGATGGTGGATTGGAAAACACCATTTCAAAAAATAGAAGTTGGTAAAGGGAGAAAATTAAAAGACGGAAAAGAAATTGCTATTTTATCGCTTGGCCATCCTGGAAACTTTGCTGCAAATGCAATTACAAAACTTGAAGAAGAAGGTATAACTGTTGGGCACTATGACTTACGTTTTGCGAAACCATTAGATGAAGCAATGTTACACGAAGTTTTTTCAAAATACAAAAAAGTAATTACTTTAGAAGACGGTTGTATAATGGGTGGAGTTGGTTCAGCTATTTTAGAATTTATGGCTGATAACGGTTATGTTTCACAAGTTAAACGAATGGGAATTCCTGATAGATTTATTGAACATGGTGAGCCAATTGAATTGTATGAAGAATGTGGCTTTTCGCCGGTTCAAATTTATATTGAAGTAAAAGAAATGCTTGCTGAAAAAAAGAAAGCCCTGGTAGGTTAAACTAACTTTTAGTAATTATTTAAAAGATAACATAGCTTATTTAAAATGACAAAAGAAAAAGATAAGCAATCAAAATTTTCAAAATTTTGGAAATTATTAGGCCCAGGTTTAGTAACTGGAGCCAGTGATGATGATCCGTCAGGAATTGCAACCTATTCTCAGGCGGGCGCGGCATTCGGCTTATCTACATTATGGACTTCTATTTTAGCATTTCCATTAATGGCAGCTATTCAAAAAATGTGTGCGCGAATTGGATTAGTGACGACACAAGGCTTAACCGGAACGCTTAAAAAACATTATCCAAAACCAGTTTTATATATAATGTTGGCATTCAGTTTTCCAGCAATTGTTATGAATATTGGTGCTGATATTGCAGGAATGGGAGCTGTAGGAAATCTTTTATTTCCAAGTATTGACGCAACCTTTTTTAGTGTTTTTTTTACCGTTTTACTTTTAGGATTAATTATTTATTTGCCATATCAAAAAATAGCCTCTGCTCTTAAATATTT